>JAFYBQ010000013.1 GCA_017540085.1 Synergistaceae bacterium
AATCCCGTTTGCTACCCTGGCTTTCGCGCCTCAGCGTCAGTTTATGGCCAGCAAGCCGCCTTCGCCACCGATGTTCTTCCCAATATCTACGCATTTCACCGCTACACTGGGAATTCCGCTTGCCTCTCCATCACTCCAGTCCTGTAGTTTCAACTGCATAATACAGTTAAGCCGTACCATTTAACAGCTGACTTGCAGAACAGCCTGCGCGCCCTTTACGCCCAGTAATTCCGGACAACGCTCGCCCCCTACGTATTACCGCGGCTGCTGACACGTAGTTAGCCGGGGCTTATTCATGCGGTACCGTCACTTCCTTCTTCCCGCATAAAAGAACTTTACGACCCGAAGGCCTTCTTCGTTCACGCGGCGTCGCTGGGTCAGGATTTCTCCCATTGCCCAATATTCCCCACTGCTGCCTCCCGCAGGAGTCTGGACCGTATCTCAGTTCCAGTGTGGCCGGACACCCTCTCAGGCCGGCTACCCGTCGTTACCCTGGTGGGCCGTTACCCCGCCAGCTAGTTGATAGGATACGAGCACCTCCTACAGCGCGTTGCCGCTTTAACCTTTCGGCCTATGGGGTATTAGCAGAAGTTTCCCTCTGTTGTCCCCCTCTGTAGGACAGCTTCTCATATATTACTCACCAGTCCGCTGCTCCGTAAGCACTTCCCTGTCTCCAGTTCCGTAGCTCCGTCGCTCAACTTGCATGTGTTACGCACGCCGCCAGCGTTTATCCTGAGCCAGGATCAAACTCTCAGTAATAATTTTGTGAGATTTCTGATTCTTGGCTTCAACAAATCGCAAAACAAAAACTTACATCTCATCTGTAAAATTGCTCTGTCAATATGCTCGAAATAATGTTACCATTTCGCTCGTTGTCTTGGTTTCGGAGGTCTTTAGCTCTCTGAGCGTTTGCCTCTCTCAAGCGCAACAGGGAAAATTATACACCTTTTTTTCACCCTGTCAACAAATTAATTTTTCCCCGCTGTTTTCTCGTTGCCTACAGCGTTTATTTCATCAGCACATAGCTGTCTCAAAGCCCAGAATCATATAATCTCGATAATCAATCCGGGCGGAATGTCCTGTGCGTGTTCGATAAGATATTTCACAGCGTTCATGTCAGCTCCTGAGTCGGCAATAACCTGAATTGATTTTCTCCGGCATGAAGTAGTAATTAGTGTTACCGTACATGGCTATGTATGCCTTTCCGGCTGACATCGCTATATACAGCGGAGACATTTTCGGGAATGGATAGAAATAGGCTCATCCCCGCATATCTCAAAATCGAGGCCGTTATTCACAGCATTGATTAATGCCTCAGCGGCATCCTCTAACGTGATGTCCGTATTCAAATCGACATCGGGGGCAAGCCGACAGAATTTCAGACAAAGCCTCACACGCTAAAGCATGACGAACGCGGGAAATTGTATCGTCCTTCAGCGGCAGTGATGTTATCTCTTTACGATTAGTCCCCCGTTTTCATGACATGGCCGACACCCGTAAGGGGCGGGGCTTGCACCGGGGATTTTTGTTATTCTGTTACAGGCTCTTCCTTTTTCGACAGGTTAAGCAGGGTTATTCTGTGATCCTCAAGTCCCATAACGCGAATCGTCCAGCCCTCGTAATGGAATATTTCCCCCTCGTCAGGAAAACTCCCCGAAATCGTCAGCACTAATCCCCCGACTGTCTCAGCGTCATCGCTCCTGAAGTCCGTCCCTAATTCATCGTTCAGCGCGTCAAGACTCATTATCCCCTGCACTAGATATGACCCGTCATCGAGCTTCTGTATTTCGGGCGACTCCTCGTCGTATTCGTCCTGAATCTCGCCGACTATCTGCTCTAGTATGTCCTCCATCGTAACAATACCCGCGACTCCGCCGTACTCGTCAACAATCACCGCTATATGTATATGCTCACGCCTCATGTTTTCGAGAAGCTCCGCCGTCCTTATCGTCTCAGGAACAAATATAGGCTTCCTCAGCAAGTCTTTCACTCCTGACGACAAATCACCCGCGCTGAGATTCTTTAGCGTGTCCTTCACGTAAAGTATTCCGATTATGTTGTCGGGACTCTCCTCGTAAACAGGAATCCGCGAATGTCCCTCGTCAATAAACACCTTCACGGCTTCTTCAAGAGTCGAGGCGGCCTCAATCGCTATCATGTCCGTCCGGGGTATCATGATTTCGCGGACTCTCGTCTCGTCAAAATCTATTATCCCGTCAATCATTCGCCGCTCGTTTGCCTCCAATGCGCCGGACTCCTCGCCGATTTTCACAAGCTGCTCTATCTCGTCTCGCGTAACAAAAACCTGCTGGCTTCCCAAATTTATATGGAGAACAAAGCCGATTGCCGTAACACATTTTTTCATGAGCCACGCGATAGGGGATATTACCACCGCAAGCACCCTCAGAATCGGAGCCGCAACAATCAAAACATTCTCGGAGTAAACCATTGCCGCGCTCTTTGGCAGAATCTCCCCGAATATCACTATAAGCACCGTCATTACAGGCACAACCGCCACAACTGCACCCGCCCCGAAAATCTCAAGCGCAATCCCGGAAGCTAAAGCACTCGCGGAAATGTTCACGACATTGTTCGCGATTAGGCAGACGGTGAGAGCCTCCTGCGTGTCATTGATGAGCCACTGAAATGTTGACGTGAGATAGCGATACTTCCCCGTATCGATGAACGTCCGCAATTTTCCCGTGCCTGTCGCCGTGATTGATGTCTCCGCACCGCTGAAGAACGCCGAAAGAAGAAACAGCACTATGAATCCTATGATGATTTCCGGCATTATCTCAGTGCCTCCAAGAGTCTGCGCGAAATTTCGTCCTGCTTCTGCCACATGGCCGACTGCTTTTCGTCAGTGTCATGATCATATCCCAGCAGGTGAAGGAACGAGTGAGCTATCATCAGGCAAATTCCTTCCTCCCGCGACAATTCCGGGTGAAGGCGGGCGGTTTCCTCCGGGCAAATCACAATGTCGCCAAGCATAAGAACAGGCAATCCGGGCGGAATGTCGTCCATCATAGGGAATGACAAAACGTCTGTAGCCTCGTCAACATCCCTGTACTGTCGGTTGAGGGCGCGTATTCCGCCTGAGTCCGTGAATGACAATGAGACTTCCGCAGAGGCATAATTTTTGCTGGCCGGATAAATTTCCCGGAGGCATTCTTCTAGGACGTGTGATATTTTTTCGGAGCTGTAAAATTCTGTGCCGGTACAATCTGAATTTGCGCCGCTGCCGTCTGATGAATCTTCAGGGGCATCAATTGTTACTGATAACTTCAAGCTGTAACTGACCTCTTTCGTGTTTCGTGATTATTTCCTGCGCTCTATCTTCTTCACTTTGCGCGTGTGGTACATTGACTGAAGGACTGATATTAACGTCCGCTTTATCACGGTAAAATCCTTCATAGTCAGTGCTGCGTTCTCGAACTGGTTTTCGTTGATCTTGCTCCGTATTACCTGGTCTACTATCTTTTCGATTTTGCTGACTGCCTGAGAGCCGGACTGCTCTTCTTCAATCTCGCGTATGTTTGCCGCCCTGACCGCCGCTTCAACTGAGTCCGTTATCATGAGGAGGGCTGTTTCTCTTGACTGCGGTTTAGGGCCGGGATAACAGAACTGCGCCCACTCTACATTTTTTCCCTCAGCTACGGCTTTGTTGTAGAAATATCTTGTGCTTGTGTCCCCGTGATGCTCGGCGATAAAATCCCGTATCCGCTTGGGTAATTTTGCCTCCCATGCAAGTTCGAGGCCGTCTTTCACGTGGGCAATGATTGACATTGAGCTTAGTGTAGGATTCATTGAGTCATGAATGTTGACTCCTCCGCCCTGATTCTCAACGAAAAATTCAGGGTGTCTCATCTTCCCTATGTCGTGATAATATGCCCCTGCCCGCAATAAATTCGTGTCCATTCCCAGCTCCATGCCGACAGCCTCAATCAGCGTGGCAATCGTCAAACTGTGCTGGTACGTTCCCGGTGCCTGCCTCTGAAGGTCGCGCAAAAGAGGGCTTGAAGGATTGCTGATGTCCCGTATTGTCATGATTGAGATTTCGCCGATATATTCCTCGAAATATTGAAGCACTCCCATTATGACGTTTGACGACACCGCCTCATACAGGAAAAACAGCAATGCCCCCCGCGAAAAGCTCGCCCATGAGTACGGAGTCCCCTGCATGTATCGCAGAGCCATTCGCAGAGCCGTCAATATGAACGCCATCAATATCATCCTGTAGGACGCTTTCCGACTCGACTCAAGATTCCGCATGAGGTAGAAACATGCCGTAGCCGTAAATACCGACAAGGCCGACAGTAATATGATGTTCGTTACAGCTTGCCCCGTAACAACAAAAACGCCTGACGCTGAAGCCGTAACAGCTATGCAGAACGCTAAGTAGTCCTGAATGCAGAGGAATGACGCGCACGAGGCCGCCAATGTTCCCGCACCGTAAATTCCGAGCTTGGCCGCTACTGTCTCAGAAATCCACGCCGTTATGATGATGAAGACAATGCACCACTGAGTCGGCTTATGCTCGCCCGCTCCCCTGCTTAGTATGCTTATCCACAAAGGCAGGCACATCACGCACAGTATCACCGAGAATATTTCAGCGACAGGAAAAACATCCTCCGTATATCCCTGAAGCCGGAGAAGTATGGCTGTCTGCTCCGTAACTGTCTCGCCCTCGCTGATTATCACGTCGCCGGGGTCAAATTTTCGGTCTATTGTCGGAACCTCATCCATAACTGCCCGCCGCGCAAAAGTCGTAAGCCGCTCGTCATGCCTTATGTTGAGATTTCCGAACACCGCTAAAATCTGGTAGACAAAATTCGCATCACTGCCCGGAATATTCGCACGGTGAATCTCTTCCCACAGTATAGAGTTTATTACAGTGCTGTTTGACGTGTAAATTTTATCCTGTTCGAGACGGTCAAGAAACGCCGCCCCGACTGTGTATGAGGAGGTTAATATCCGCGTTCTGTTATCGTTTTCAAGCCGGAGAAACGCCGAAATAAATTCCTCCGGGAACGCCGACAGGTATTCGGAAGTTTTTGCAGACTGGACATCCTGAATATTTCCGAGAGCCTCAAGCCGCCGCATTAGCCGTGATTTTGCAGTAACATCATGGACATTCACGCCCGCGACACTTTCACCGACCATAGCGCGCAGCTTTGTGGCCGACTCCCGGTCGTCATATCTCATCTGTGTGATTACCCTGTAGGTTTCGGGGGCAGGGCTTCCGACTTTGAAGGAGTCCCCGCGGCTGTTCAGCACCGCCCACTGAGCCAAGACGATGGCAATTCCGGCAATCAGCAAGAATACTGTAGGGCCTGCGTACTGAAACAATGAGGAGAAATTCACGCGCTCCCAAAATCCCCGCTCTGACGGGATTATTATTCTGCCGCGCTTCATATTCTGTTTTCCTCCTCGTAGCGTGTATATGCCTGTACAATTTTCTGCACAATCTCATGACGGACGACATCGGCGTGTGTCAGGTCAATGAAGCCGATCCCCTTAATGCCTCCGAGAATTTCGCGGACGCTCCCAAGTCCTGACGGCGAATTTCCGGGAAGGTCAACCTGCGTAATATCCCCCGTAACAACAGCTTTTGACCCAAATCCGAGACGGGTCAGAAACATTTTCATCTGCTTGGGCGTTGTGTTCTGCGCCTCGTCAAGAATAATGAAGCTCTCGTTGAGCGTTCTCCCTCTCATGTAGGCAAGCGGGACTATCTCAATGACTCCCTTGTCGGCGTAACGCAGGAATTTCTCAGGCGACAATAAATCGTAAAAGGCATCATATAACGGCCTCACGTAAGGCTCTACCTTCTCGCGCAAATCTCCGGGCAAATATCCGAGACTCTCTCCTGCCTCTACAGCGGGGCGCACTAATACGACTCTGTTGACTTTCCCGGCTTTGAGCATTGAGACGGCCTCACAGACAGCGAGATACGTTTTGCCTGTTCCTGCCGGGCCTGTGGCGAAAAGTATGAAGTTGTCGCGTATGGCTTTGATGTATGAACGCTGGCCGGGAGTCTTTGCGCGTATGGGCTTGCCTCTTGCGGTTGTGCAGATGATTTCCGAGTAAAGCGCGGTGAGGTTCAGTTCACGGCCTTCCGCAAGTGCGTCCATTGCGGCACGTATGTCGTCTGTGTGGATGTCGTGTCCTTTTTCGGCGGCTGAAACAATTTCGCGGATGATTATTCCTGCGAGCCTTGCGGGTTCAGGGTCAGGGCCGCTGATGTGAACGGCCCCGCCTCTTACTGACAGTGATACGGGATAACGCGACTCAATCGCCCGGAAATTCTCATCATTAACGCCGAGTAACCTGGCCTGCGTGAGAGCGTCCCCCGTGAAAGGTATATCCATATTACGCCGGGTAAGCCTCCGGGGCTGCCTGCGCCTGTAGCCCTGTGTCGCGCTTGTGGAGTCTGGCGTACTTCTTCGGGAGGAAGTCTTTTGCGACCTGCGGGAACATTATCCACGTAAGAGCGTCTTCCGGCTCTGTCATCCACGGCTGTGCGTCCTTTCGGGCCTGCTCCATTTCGGGGGCAATCTTTTCGCCCGGCCTGCATGTGATTGGCTCCTCATTGCCGATTGCGAGCTTCTGGACTTCGGGATCCATCGGTGCCGGGGGCTGACCGTAGTAGCCGAGGAAGTACTGCCGGATTTCTTTCGGGAAACTCTTCCACCTTCCGCGCAGAACGTTCACGGTTGCCTGAGTCCCTACCATCTGTGAAGACGGCGTAACGAGCGGAGGATAGCCCATAGCCTTGCGGACAACGGGAACCTCATTCAGCACGGCTTCAAGTTTGTCGAGCGCGTTCATTTCGCGGAGCTGGTTGACCATGTTGGAGTACATTCCGCCGGGGATCTGGTAGCGCAAAATGTTGATGTCGACTCCGGCGATTTCGGGCAATAAGTCTTTGTACTTCTCGCGCAGTTTCTTGAAGTGGTTTGTGATGGGCAGTAATTTTTCGATTTCGATTCCCGTGTCATATTCTGACCCTGCGAGAGCCGCGACAATTGACTCCGTCGGGGGCTGGCTTGTGCCTAATGCGAACGGTGAAATTGCTGTGTCTACGATTTCCGCGCCTGCTTCGATTCCCGCAAGGTATGCCATGCTGGCGAGTCCTGTCGTGTAGTGGCTGTGAAGCTCTATAGGGATGTCGACTTTCTCGCGGATTGCCTTCACGAGTTTGGCGCAGTCCATCGGCCCGATGAGTCCGGCCATGTCTTTAATCGCGATTGAGTCCGCACCCATTTCCTGCATACGCTTGGCCATTCCTGAGAACGAGTCCAGCGTGTGAACAGGCGAAAGAGTGTAGCTCATGCAAAGCTGAAGGTGTGCGCCCTCTTTCTTTATCTGATCTGCGGCGACTTCAACATTCCGCAGGTCATTGAGAGCGTCAAAGCAGCGGATTATGTCAATTCCATTACCGACAGCTTTCTTGACGAACTCGCGAACGACATCATCAGCGTAGTGCCTGTAGCCCACGAGATTCTGACCGCGCAGAAGCATCTGAAGTTTTGCGTTCTTGACACGGGCGCGGATGAGTCGCAGTCTCTCCCAGGGGTCTTCGTCTAAGAATCTCATTGCCGAGTCGAAAGTTGCACCGCCCCACATTTCGAGTGCCCAGTAGCCAGCCGCGTCCATGTACTCAAGAACCGGGAGCATGTCAGCAGTCCGCATTCTTGTCGCGATTAATGACTGGTGAGCATCGCGCAGGCCGGTTTCAGTTATACGTACCTTCTTTTCTCCTGCCATAAATTTTTTCTCCTTCATATTGTTGTGGAATTTGACTGTATTATACTTTATTTGCGTGGAAAATTAATGCGCTCCGTTATCGATGGGCTTATAAATCTTTATCCGTGAAAAACTGATATATAATTCTCTCATCTCCTCACACGAAACAAAAGAAAGAAGGTTCAATTTTCCGCAATGTTATCATCCTCACTGTCAGCAATATGGAACGAAACCGCCGCTGTATTCACTAATGCGGGATACTCATTCTTCAAGATTGAGGCTCATGTAGTATGCGCCGCAGTCGTTGTGATTCTTCTGTACCGTCAGCAAAATTCCTCAGACCAGACAGAAGCCCGCATAGTGTGGAGTCGGTTATTGTCCGTTCAGATTCTGTACTGCATCGCCGGAATAATTAGAGTCCTCGTTGACGTTGCCATTATTCCCAAGAATTACGCGACAAGATACACTGCCGCCGCTTTCACGTTCGGGCTTTTCGGGGCTATGTGCTGGCTTGTGTTCGAGTATATAGAGTTCTACCAGCATTCCGAGATGATGAAGTCAAAAGGCAAAAGGTTCATGGCCGCGCTTCCGTTCATATTCAACACTGCTATGCTTGCGGTAGCGGGGTTCTTTCCGGGACTGTTCGCGGATTTTTCCGGGAGGACTTACACGCGGGGGATACTTTATCCCGTCATGATGCTGATAAATTTTGCCTACCCTGTGGCCGCCGTGATTCTCTCAGTCAGACGCAGAAGCAGAATGACACGCTACGAGCGCGACACAGCCCCCGTCATGGCGACATACCCGGCTTTCTTCATGATCTGCGGGCCTCTTCAGGATCTCAACTGGCGTATACCGTTCCTGTGCTACGTGATTGTTGTCTCGGACATTTTCGTGTACATGTCGTATGCTGACAGCCTCGTGTCTGTTGACCCCCTCACGAGAATCGCCAACAAAAACGCCCTCATGCGGAATTTGTCGGAACGCTTCAAGACGGGCGAGCCTGTAACGCTTCACGTTTTCGCGGTTGATGTCGACTCGCTTGGGAAAATCAACGGGACTTACGGACGTACGGAGGGCGACAAGGTATTAATCCTCGTGGCCAACGCCCTGCGGAAATTCAGCGCAGACGAACATACCTGCGACATATTCAGGTACTACGGCGACGAGTTCATTATCACGGCTGACATTGAGACCGACGAGGAGCGGGAGCTTTTCACCGAGCATATACGCAACTACGTAAGCAACGCGGCAATGTCGGCAAAACTTCCCTTCCACGTGAAAATCTCAATAGGCAGGGCAAAATATGAACCCTACAGCAAGACAGAGACAATATCAGGACTGATTGACGAGGCGGAGAAAACTCTTTACGAGGGGCGCGAACAAAGGAGCTTCCAGCAGATATGGAAAAGCGCGTAGGCCGTAAAAATTTGGCTTATGGCGTAATTCGCTTAATGGTGTAAACTTTCAGCATCACCAAAAATTTTGGCAGGAGGTTTCAGCATGAGCAGTAAAAGTTTCATGAGTTCGCTTCCTTTCCGGCTGATAGTCGCGCTCCTATTGGGTATGGGCATAGGTTTGTGGCTGTCATCAATTCACGGCTCCGCATTGAGTACCGCGCTGTTGAACATCATAGTAACGGTGCACTATATCGCCGGGCAGTTCTTGAATTTCTGCGTCCCACTCATCATTATAGGCTTTGTTGCACCGTCAATAACACGAATGGGCGCGAACGCTTCAAGGATGCTCCTTCTTGCGCTGACTCTGGCTTACGTGTCATCAATCGGCGCGGCGTTCTCGGCGACTGCGGCGGGGTATGCGATAATTCCCATGCTCAATATTGCTACAGCGGTGGAGAGCCTGAAATCACTTCCGGAAGTCGTCTTCAAGCTCTCTATTCCGCAGGTCATGCCGGTAATGTCGGCTTTGTTCGTGTCGGTTCTTGTGGGACTGGCGGCGGCGTGGAACAGAAGCAAAACGGTTATCGCCCTTCTTGAGGAATTTCAGCAGATAGTTTTGAGCATAGTAACAAGATTCCTGATTCCCGTTCTGCCGTTTCTGATTGGTACGACATTCTGCCAGCTCGCGTATGAAGGCTCAATCACCGAACAGTTTCCCGTTTTCCTAGCGGTGATTCTAATCGTCATGGCGGGGCATTATATTTGGATTGCTCTGCTTTACTTTATCGCGGGCGTTTACTCCGGGCGCAACCCGTGGAACGTCATCAAGAATTACGGCCCAGCATATATGACCGCTGTCGGAACAATGTCGAGCGCGGCGACTCTCTCTGTGGCACTCACATGCGCGAAAAAGTCAGAACCGACTCTCCGTGATGACATGGTAAATTTCGGCATTCCACTTTTCGCGAATATTCACCTCTGCGGAAGCGTAATGACTGAGACATTCTTTGTCATGGCCGTGTCGAAAATACTTTACGGGGTATATCCGACTGTCGGGAACATGATACTGTTCTGCTTACTGCTGGGAGTTTTCGCGATAGGCGCACCCGGAGTCCCCGGCGGGACGGTGATGGCATCGCTCGGACTGATTACGGGCGTTCTTGGGTTTGACGCTACTGGGACGGCGTTAATGCTGACGATTTTCGCGCTTCAGGACTCATTCGGGACTGCCTGCAACGTTACGACGGACGGAGCTTTGACGCTTATACTTACGGGGTACGCTGAGAAGCACGGAATCGGCGCGGAGAATCTGACGGCCTGATGATATTTTCCCCGGAGTTTTAGCGAATGACTCACGCCTGAAACTCCGGGCTGTTCCTGTAAATTTCCTGCAATAATTTCACGAAGTCCGAAACACTTTCCCTTTTGTCGCCCGAATGTGTACACAACACACAGCATATTTTCTCCGGGCAGTCGAATAACGTCCATGCAAATTCGCCGTTATGATCATTCAGGAATCCCGGCGCAAGGCATACTCCGCGGTGAGCTTTTATGTTCGTCAATGTAGTCTCGCGGTCATGGCTGTTGAAGTAGTCCACGCGAACCGACTCTATGATTCTCTGCTGTACTGCTTTAAGCTCAGGAGGAGAACCGCCCCCGACCATCAGCACACGCCCGCGCAAATCTTCAGCGTAAACAATATCCCTTCCGGCTAATTCGTCATCCTTCAGCGTAATCAAGTATATTCTGCTGTCGAAAAGAAAATGAAGCCTTATCCCCGGAATGTGCTTGACGTCATTGCGCCGTGCGAACAAAATATCCTCCTCGCCTTTGAGGAATGACGCGGAGTCGTAAAGTGTAAGGAAATGCGGAGTAACTGAGACTCCCCCGTGCGATTTGCTGAACGTCTCTATAGCTTCAGGAAGGAAATATATTGCTGACCTCATCGGTAGTCCGATTGTGATATTCGCCCGGTAACGTGTGCCGTAATTCTGCCCCTGCTCGATTGCGCGTTTCAGCTCATCGCGAATGTTCCTGAGAGTCACGCAGAACTGTTCACCCGCCGGAGTCAGCACCGCTCCTTTCGGCGAACGTTCAAAGAGTGGGAATCGTATTTCCTCTTCAATCTGCTTAATTTGGTACGTTAAAGCTGGCTGTGAAATGAAAAGTTTTTCCGCAGCTCTGTTGAAATTTTTTGTCTTTGCAAGCTCAAGAATGTAATCAATCTGTTTAGTGTCCATAAAAATTTTCCGGCCATGATAAAAATTTGTGATTTGAATATTATATCGCCTGTGATTTAGGATTAGCCCGTCCAAAAATTTTAGTGCAGGAGGTTTCGAGAGTGAGAAAAATTTTTCTTTGTCTCGCGCTTTTGTTATACCCTTTTGCGGTGAATGCCTCAGAGCCGATTTTGATTCAGGAGCAGGGGAGCTTCACGGCAGGAGGGAAGACTCTCAAAAACGGCGGGGAATTTATTTTCTCTGACTTGTGGAATCAATCGGGGCAGACTGCTTACGGTGATAATGCTTTTGTCCGCTATCAGATTCCCGTAAACGCAAAGAAATTCCCGCTTGTCTTTCTTCACGGGGGCGGGCAGTCAATGAAGACGTGGGAGACAACCCCGGACGGCCGGGAAGGATTCGCGAATATATTTTTACGGCGGGGCTTCAGCGTTTATCTTGTGGATCAGCCGAGAAGGGGCGATGCAGGCTTCACGCTTTCTTCAGGGGACGCGATTACACCGATGTATTACGACCGCACAATGTTCACGCTTTTCAGACTCGGACGATGGCCGGAATATTACGATGATACGCAGTTCCCGAAAGACCCCGCGAGCCTCGAAAATTTTTACCGCCAGGGGACTCCCAACACAGGCCCGCTTGATTTCGGCGTAATCTCTGACGCAATGTCCGCTGTTCTGTCGAAAACAGGCCCGGCGATTCTCGTTACTCATTCGCAGGGAGGCGGTGCAGGATGGTACACGGCTCTGAAGTCTGAGAATATCCGCGCGATTGTCGCATATGAACCCGGAGGAAGTCCGCGCCTCTTCCCTGAAGGTGAAGTGCCTGACGCAATCCCGACATCATTCGGACTCATTGAGGGTACAGCGATTCCACTTGAGGAGTTCAGGAAGTTCACGAGATTCCCAATCGTCATATTTTACGGAGATCACATAGCCGACAAACCTACAGATAATTACGGCGCAGATCAGTGGCGCGGAGAACTGGCAATGGGCAGAAGATTCGCCGAACTCGTCAACAAATACGGCGGGGACTGCAAAGTGATTCACCTTCCCGAAATCGGCATAAAGGGAAATACTCACTTCATGTTCTCCGACCTGAATAACATTGAGATTGCCGACCTTCTGTCGAAATGGCTCAAAGAGAAAGGACTTGACGAATGAGAGTCAGAGTCATTCTTTTTGTGATTGCAGGTGTGATTCTGTCTTCAGGGTGCGGGGGATCATCTTCAAGCGTTTCAATCCCGCAAAATTCGCCCGACATTACAGCACCGAGTCCCGAAAATGAACCGCCGACTCAATCCCGCGACATCACAGAGCCGAATCCGAGTCCCGAAAATGAATCACAAGATACGAATCCGACTCCCGAAATTTTGACATACTCCCCATGCCTAAAGGCAGGCGATTCTGGTATCAACGAACCTTGCGCTCTTGCGAGTGTCTTACGGATTCTCCTCCGATGGCTGATGCCCCAACCATTTTTACTTCTTTTACTGCTATAGGCCAGCGGATTTCACCCTTGCTTAACCTGCAAAAAATTATACAGACGAAAGGAATGAAATACAACATAATAAATTAACTTCTGATTACTCGAACGGAGCGCAGGCAATCGACTCATCACTGCAAAGGCTTGGGCTTAATTACGTTGACTTGATGATACTGCACCATTCACAGCCGGCTAATGAGGTCGAGGCGTATAAATCGATGGAGGAAGCATTGAGCGCGGGAAAACTCCGGGCTGTCGGTCTGTCAAACTATTACACGCCGGAAGATTTTGACCGTCTCGCAAGTTCCGTAACGATTCCCCCGGCAGTCTTGCAGAATGAGACTCACCCGTACCATCAAAGCGGAACAATGAAGTCTCACATATCGCAGTACGGGACAATATTGGAGTCGTGGTATCCTCTCGGCGGTCGCGGACATACTCAGGAGCTTTTCGCAGACCCGGTAATCTCATCGATCGCAGAAGCTCACGGAAAAACATCGGCGCAAGTCATCCTGCGCTGGCATCTTCAGGCCGGGAACATAGCAATCCCCGGAAGCAGCAACGAGCAGCACATAATCGAGGACTTCAGCATTTGGGATTTCAGTTTGACAGCTGACGAAATGAATCAGATAGCCGGACTTAATCAGGATAGAAGGAACTCAACATATTAGGAGGCATTAATCATGAAAGAAATCATAACGGCAGCACTAATCATCATGGCATTCACGGCGTGCGCGTTTGCAGAGGAAGTGAAGTATATTGACGCTCCGAAATTCGCGGGAGAAATATATCTTTACGGCCAGCCCTCAAAGGAAGATGTAGATTTTGAGCAGTGGTACGAGATTCCCGGGCGGGGTCAGTTCGTTCGGAATGTGAAAGTCCCGACTCTGATTCCGTATCTCCCTTCCCCCGAAAACTCTAACGGTGCTGCAATCATCATCGCGCCGGGCGGAGCGTTCCTCCATCACACTTTCGGGAGCGGAGGCTATGAGGCTGCGGAGTGGTTCAAGTCTCAGGGGTTCGCGACATTCATACTCAAGTACAGAGTCGAGATTACACCGAGAGAGGAGTCAGAGTATCAAGCGTACGTAGCGAAAATGATGGAGGGCTACAGGGCTGGAGGCAGAAGCGGAAATTACGCCCCTGCGACTCCTGATTACGCATACGAGGACATTAACGCGGCTGTGAAATTGATTCGTGAACGCGCTAATGAGTTTCACGTGAGGCCGGACAAAATCGGGATCGTAGGATTCTCGGCGGGGGCGTTGATGGCGGTCTACAATGCAGAGTGCGCGCCGTCAGAGTCAAAAGCTGACTTTATCGCGTCAATTTACGGTCAGTTAGTCCTGCGTGAGATGAGCGGGAAACTTCCGCCGATGTTCGCGGCCATGTCATCAGATGACGAATTATCCGGGCAGAGCGGATTCGAGGTCATACAGGCGTGGCAGAAGCGCGGAATCGTTGAGCTGCATTTGTACGGTCAGGGCGGTCATAATTTCGGCATGGGTCATAAGCCGTTCACTAATTATCTTTGGCCTGAAGAGTTTTTAGCGTGGCTCCGAATGCTGAAGATCATTAATGAGCCGGCATCATCCGCAAAAATCAGACTCAACAACGGACTCGACATTCCGCAATTCGGGATAGGCACGTTCCGTTCAGACGTTCAGCAGGCACATGACGCAGTTGTTACGGCGTTGCGGGCGGGTTATCGTCATATTGACACGGCGCACGCGTACCAGAACGAGCGCGGAGTCGGTTCGGGCGTGAAAGACTCAGGAATCCCCCGCGGCGAAATATGGATTACGAGTAAATTATGGCCGACGGATTACAATTCGGGCAACGTGGAAGAGGCCATCAGCAAAATGCTGCAGCGACTCGGAACGGATTATATTGACCTCGTATATTTGCATCAGCCTGTAGGTGATTACATGGCCGGGTATCGCGGTCTTGAAGCAGCAGTGAAGGCGGGAAAAGTCCGGGCTATAGGGCTGTCGAATTTTGACCTCAACGAGAAATTATTTGATGACGTTCTCGCAAAGGCCGAAATTAAGCCGGCGATTGTTCAGATTGAATTGCACCCCTACGCGCAGAGAAAAGCATTCCGCAAGAAGTGCGCCGAACATAATATAGCGGTTGAAGGCTGGTATCCTCTCGGCGGGACTCACGGCGGGAATAACGTCCTTTTCGCTGACCCTGTGATTAATGAGATTGCCGGGCGTTACGGGAAGACTCCTGCTGAAATAATTTTGCGCTGGCACGTTCAGGAAGGCTTCAGCACGATTCCCGGATCACGAAACGAGAATCACATACGGCAGAATATCACGGTTCTTGATTTCGAGCTGTCAGAAGATGACATGAACAAGATTCGCGCTCTTGACGGTGAGAAGAGATTCTACACTGGCGATTTTGAGTCGTCGCAGAGATTCTTAGACTGGACTCCTGAAGACTAATATTTTTTCCCCTTCATGTGAAAGTGTGAGGGGGATTTATTTTGCTTATCACTCATAGAATATTACGATTTGATAAATTAATCTTATCCCGCTAATATAATTCCATTCCACAAAGCAAGGAGAACAAATCAATGAAGTATGTGAAACTCGGCAATTCAGGCGTAGATGTGTCGCGTATATGTCTCGGCATGATGAGCTTCGGCAAGCCCGGAACAGAGAACGGCGTTTTTCCGTGGGCAATGGAATTTGAAGACGCAAAGCCAATTTTCCGCAAAGCAATCGAGTCGGGGATAAACTTTTTTGACACAGCAAATGTATACCAGCTCGGAAGCAGTGAGACAATCACCGGGAAATTGATTCGCGAGTTCGGACTCAGCCGTGATGAAATTGTTGTTGCGACAAAAGTAAACTTTGAGATGAGAGCAGGAAGACTTAACGGCGGCGGATCTTCACGCAAAAATATCATGGCCGAGATAGATCACAGCCTCGAAAGACTCGGACTCGATTACGTAGACCTGTACCAGATTCACAGGCTTGACCCTTTCACGCCGATGGAGGAAATATTAGAGGCACTCCACGATATCGTCAAAAGCGGGAAGGCTCGCTACATCGGAGCCTGCACTATGGACGCATGGCAGTTTGAGAGAATGCAGAACCTTGCGGAGCGTCATGGCTGGACGAAATTTATCACTATGCAGAATCAGTACAACCTGATTTACCGCGAGGAGGAACACGAAATGATGCCTTTGTGCCTCGACAGGAAAGTAGGCGTAAACCCTTGGAGTCCTCTTGCGGGCGGTCGCTGCGCTCATCCCTGGGGGACGGTTACAGCACGCACGAAAATTGACGCGGTTTCCCCGGCAGTTTGGACGGAGAAGACAGCAGAGCAGGACAAAGCAGTAGTCGACAACCTCGAACGTGTAGCGCGTGAACATGGCCGGACTATGGCGCAGGAGTCTTTAGCGTGGATGTTGAGCAAGCCTTTCATATGCTCGCCCGTCGTGGGTACTACAAGCGTTAAGCACGTTGAAGAGGCTGTGTCAGCAGTTGACATTGAGATTACGCCGGAAGAAGTCGCCGCCCTCGAAGCACCGTACACAGCTCACACGAAACAGCACGCATTTTAGGCCATGAGCGTTTTTGACGACCTGCGGAACGGAATCCCTTACGACATTAGAGACCCGGAATATTTGCGCGAGGCTCACGGAGAAATGAGCCGATGCCGTAATCTTTGCTGGCGAATCAACAGCACTAACCCTGACGACAGAGACTCAATCCTCACACTTGAGCGCGAATTGTTCGGCGGACTCCCTGAAGGCACATTCATTACACCGCCTTTTCAGGTTGATATAGCCCGCTGCTTTCATCTCGGTCAACAGTAACTCATGACATCCCGGACAACTGCATAGCCGTTGGAGTCCCTGCGAGAATAATAAAGGAAGTGTGATTAATGGCAGAATAGGCGCATTGACTGAGGAACAAACGCCCAAAATTTATCCCCCTGACTTTTTGCCGGGGGGATTTTCTTTGCGTTAATATTCTATTTCATGGTCAGGACTCTTCAGCAGTATGACTCTTTCGCCGTCTCCGATTAAGTTATACTGCTCACGCGCAAGATGTTCTATGCCTTCCTGCGTCTTGTAGAACTCCACTTTCTCTTTGTAGTCCCGGACTGACTCGCGCTTTTCCTTCAATACAGCCTCGCTTTTTGCTATCTGCGTTCGGATTTCGGCTATCCTGTCAAGCTCGAACCTGTAATAGCTCCATGTTATAGCCAGTCCCAAGAGTCCCAGCGCGAAAAATATTATCTGCTTGAGGGATGGCATCTCACATTCTTTCAGGAGCGTTTACACCCAGAAGCCCAAGGCATGACGCTATCACTATTTTTGCGGCGCGGACAAGATTAATTCTCCCGGCCTGAATATCAGGGTCATTCTCGCCCGCAATCCTGTTAGTGTTGTAGAACGAGTGAAATATCCCCGCCAGATTCAGCACATACCCCGTCAGCACCTGCGGAGCTAACTCGTTCGAGGCTTCTCGCACAGCGTCAGGCCAACGGGATAACGAGTCGGCCAGCTCCCTCGCGTCTTTGTCCGTGAAAATTTCAGGCGGAATATTATCGGGTGAAAGGCTGTCGATATTTCCTCCCCTGGCGGCGTATTCGCGCAGAATCCCGGAGATTCTCGCGTGGGCATATTGGACGTAATACACGGGATTTTCGCTGCCCTGCTTTTTCGCCAAGTCCAAATCAAAATCAAGCTGTGAGTCGCTCCGCCTCATGAGGAAAAAGAATCTTGCCGCGTCGACTCCGGCCTCGTCAAGAACTTCACGCAAGGTGATAAATTCCCCGGCTCTTGTCGACATTGTTACTATTTTCCCGTCCCGCAATAAATTCACAAGCTGTATCAATAACACGGTGAAATCGTCAGGATTTTTGCCCATCGCCTTAATTGCCGCCTTCATTCGTGCTATGTAGCCGTGATGATCTGCTCCCCAGACATCAATGACGCGCTCAAAGCTCCGCGTGATAAATTTATCCCGGTGATATGCTATGTCGGAGGCGTAGTATGTCGGGATTCCGTTCGCACGGATTAGCACCCTGTCTTTGTCGTCGCCGATTGTGTCCTCTGTTCTGAACCATAGTGCGCCGTCCTGCTCGTATGCGTAGCCGTTAGCTTTAAGCTCATTCATTGCTGACTGTACGAGTCCGTTGCGGTGCAAATATCCTTCCGGGAAAAAGTTATCGAACTTCACACGGAACAATTCAAGATCATCGCGAATCCCGGCCATGATTTTGTCGGCGGCGTATTTCTTGAAGTATACGAGGCTGTCATCTAACGGAACACCGAGAAATTTATCGCCCTCAAGATTTATGATTTCCCGCGCAATGTCGTAGAGGTACGCGCCCTTGTAGCCGTTTTCCGGGAATGGGACATCATTTTTTCCGAGAAGCTCAAAGTAACGCGCCTGTGTCGATTTTCCCAAGTTCGTGATTTGCAGTCCTGAGTCATTCACGTAATACTCCCGCTGAACGTTCCAGCCCGTAAACGAAAGAATACGCGCTACACTGTCGCCCACAGCCGCCCCCCGGCCATGTCCTATATGAAGAGGCCCTGTAGGATTCGCGCTGACGAACTCGACCTGAATGCGCCTGCCCCGGCCGAGATTGACTCCGCCGTAAGACTCTCCCTGCCTGAGAATGTCCGCGGCTGCCTGAGCGTAGAATTTCCCGGAGAGAAAGACATTCAGGAAGCCAGGCCCTGCGATTTCTGTCCTTTCTATCACGTCAGACTTCAGAGCCTCCGCGATTCTCTGCGCTATCTCACGGGGATTAGCTTTGAGGGTTTTGGCCAGCCTCATCGCTATATTTGCTGCCCTGTCTCCCTGCCCTTCATGTTTGGGACGCTCAAATTCCGCCGGAACATCATTAACGCCGAGAGATCTCACTGCGTCATTTAGTGCCTCATTGAGTTTTGCCGCCGCTGTATTTTCTCCTGTCATGATTTCGCCTCTATCTTATAGGTATGTGCCTCGATGAGAATATCCGCCAATTTTCCAGACACCGCCGCAACAATGACATATTCCCGGCTGATATGCTGCCCATGTTAATCTCAAGCCGCGATTCAGCTAGAAGCCTGTGCCGCCTGTTCTGGTAACTGTCGCTGTAATTTATCTTGTCGGGATTCTTCTGCGTCTTTCCTGAAACAAGTGCTTCTGTCGCGTTTTTTGGGAACGAGAGCGTTATATTCTGGTCGGCTATGAACGGGAATTTTATTTCTACAGGAGGCTCAGAAAGTCCAAGCCTGCGAATAAAAATCGGCTCGAAAAATGGAAGTATCGCCAGAATCCCCCGGCCTGTTCCGCCTATGCCCGGCCTGTTGTCAACCGTAAACTCTATTTCCCGGACTCCCTTCACTGTTTTGAGCTTCACATCACTGTAGTTAGTCAGCCCCGGAAAAAGCGACAATACCGCACCCCTTGCCGCGCCGTCTGTCGGATTGTTTCCGAGAAGGTACGCGCTCCATGCCCCGCGCAGAATCAGCCGTACACTTCCGTTCATTATACCCTGTTCGGTGAGGCTCAAATCCATTACTGCGCTAAGTCTGTTGTCAGATGATTTTGACTGTGGGATACGCCGCGAGATTAATATCCCTTTGTCGCTGAGTGAGAAAATTTTAGCTCCCCCGATAAGCTCAGGGCTATTCATGTCATGGAACGTTACGCCGCGTATACCCTGCACATCAAGCACAGGGCTTGCGAACATGGCCGGGCATATGGGAGTCTTTTCGTCCGGGTCAAACGGCAGAATCCACGACAATGAAGCATTCACTTTCCGCGAATCGAGCCACGATTTTGCCAGCAGTAATTTTTCGCGCTTAGTCCACGCTCCTGAAGACGGAATTTTACGGGGGGTGCCTTCCGCCAAAACAATTTCGGGCTGGGACATCAGCCACTCTATGACCCTGAGAGTCCCTGCCTCGTCTGAGTGCCTGAAGGCTGACACAGCGTCATAGGGTGCGGAGATATTGCCGGCGTTCTCGGCTTCTTTCAGCATTCCCTGAAGGCCAGTTTTGCCCTGCCTCCCGCTGAAGGCGACTCCCGCCCGCTGTACCCGCGCAAATTCGGACGGGTCATTATGCGGGTCAATATTAAGCCGCCGCCAAGTGTAAACAGTCTCCTCGCCGAGCGCGTCAATCTGAGGGGATAAGGGTGCGGGAAATGTCCTGTACGTGATTTTCTGCGGTGAATGAACCTCCGTAACAGCCTCCCAGACTCGCAAGTCCTCCTGAAACCATGAGATACCCTCCATTCCGAGCATGTCCGGGAGAGTCTCGCGCCAAGAAATTGTGATAATGAAAGTGTCAGGCAAGCCCATGAATCTCACGGACTTAACGCCCGACTCAGGGTCATTTTCCGGAGTTACTGCGCTTATCCTCACAAGGCTGTTGAAGTCGTATATATTTGCCTCGATGATTTCGGTGCTTCCTTTGGCGGGAGTCTGAATGTTCCAGTTAAGCCACTTTGACGAAAGCCCCCGCCGACCGAGTATCACATAAAGCCGTGTTATGTCCATTCCGCCGGATTCTGAGCGGGTGAATGTCGTGCGCTTGAGCCAGATTATTCCCTGCGATTCGGGGTAAGTGCTGAAGTCCGGGTTCATCTGCCTCATTCGCCGGAGGTTGTAGCCGTTTGTGTCAGGCTCAATGAATACCCCTGTCCCCGTGTAATCTTTGAGAATGTCGCCCATATCCATTTCCTGTATGTCGGGCATTCGGATTTTTGAGCGGTCAATCAAATCTTTGGCATATGACGCTGAAGCCGCAAACAACACCGCAATTATCATCATCAGGAATTTTCTTGCCATGATTTACAGCCCCCTTCCATGACAGTATTTGTACTTCTTGCCGGATCCGCAGGGGCATGGGTCATTGCGTCCGACTTTGGCGGCTTTCTTGATGGGTTCGCGGACTCCCTCGCCGCCTCCGCCTGATGACATCTGAAACTCTTTTTTCTCCATGTTCATTTTGCGCTCTCTTTTTGCCGACTCACTCATTATACGAATCCTGAATATCTGACTCGTGAATGTGTCCTTTACCCTGTCCATCATGTCGGTGAAAAGATTGTACGACTCGAACTGGTATTCGATGAGCGGATCTTTCTGCCCGATTGCCCGCAGTCCGATTCCCCGCCTAAGCTCGTCCATTCCCGTAAGATGTTCGCGCCACGCTGAGTCTAGAGTCTCAAGCAATATATAGCGAATGATTGAGCCTGCAATATTCGCGCCGTCCTGATTCGCGTTAAGCTCGGCAATTTTGGAGTCGTAGCGGGATTTCACGCCGTCTAAAATTTCCTCCCTCATTCCCTCCATATCGAGACGGGTATCAATCTCGGCGACTCTCCCTTCAGCCCCCGGCCCGAACAAAGCACGGAGTCTTGCCGCGGCTCTTGAGGGGTCCGGCTCTGTCTCGTGGCCTTCCGGGAAATATTTGTCGAGAATATCATTGACGACTCCGCGTATCACTTCCCAGCCGTATTCGGGCATATCATCGTCAGCAGTTGACAGAATTTCGCCCCGCTCGGAATACACCGCTTCACGCTGCTGATTCATAACGTTGTCATACGCAAGGAGCTGCTTCCTTATGTCAAAATGTAGCTCCTCAACTTTTTTCTGCGAGTTCTCGATTATCCTGCTTAACATTGACGACTCTATAGCCTCGCCGTCTTTCAGCCCTAACTTTCCCATGAGCGGCTGAATCTTTTCTGACCCGAACAAACGCAGCAAGTTATCTTCAAGCGACAAATAGAATCGCGATGTACCCGGATCCCCCTGACGGCCTGAACGCCCCCGCAGCTGATTATCGATTCGGCGGGACTCGTGCCGTTCCGTTCCGATTATGGCGAGTCCTCCGGCCTTCACGACTCTTTCATGCTCTGCTCCGCATGTGTCTGTGTATTCTTTGAGGAGGCGTGAATATTCGTCGGGATTTCCCTGCGCTTTGTCCTTTGCGAGAAATTCGGGGTTTCCGCCCAACATAATATCCGTACCGCGCCCGGCCATGTTTGTGGCGACTGTTACGGCACCTTCCCGGCCTGCCTGCGCGACTATGTACGCTTCTTTCTCGTGATACTTTGCGTTGAGTACCTGATGAGGAATCTTGCGGGCTTTGAGGAGTTTGCTTACCCTCTCGGAGTTCTCGATTGACGTTGTGCCGACTAAAACGGGCTGGCCTGCCTTGTGCCGCTCTGTAACCTCGTCCGCAACCGCGCTGAATTTCTCGTGCTCTGTGGCGTAAATGACATCGGGATTATCCGTGCGTATCATCGGCCTGTGAGTCGGAATGCTCACTACCTGAAGGCCGTAAATTTCGCGGAACTCTTCCGCCTCAGTTGCCGCCGTTCCTGTCATGCCTGCCAGCTTGTGATACATCCTGAAGTAATTTTGCAGGGTGATTGTCGCGAGCGTCTGAGACTCCCGGCCTACCTTCACGCGCTCTTTTGCCTCGATTGCCTGATGTAGTCCGTCAGAATACCTGCGCCCTATCATCAAACGCCCGGTAAACTCATCGACTATAATCACTTCCCCGTCTTTCACAACGTAATCAATATCACGCTTGTATAGCCTGTGAGCCTTCAGAGCCTGAACGATTCTGTGCGCCAAGTCCGAATGCGCCGCGTCAGAAAAAAGCCCGGGCATTTTCAGGAAGTCTTCACATTTCTGTATGCCTGCTTCCGTCATTGATATGCTGCGCTCTTTCTCGTCCTTCTCGTAGTCAGTGCCTTCCGTGAGATTTCTGGCGGCTGAGTCTGCCTTCACGTAGAGTCCTGCGTCATCATCTGACGGCCCGGAAATGATTAGCGGTGTCCTTGCCTCGTCAATGAGAATCGAGTCAACCTCGTCAACAATGCAGAAGTTATGACCTCTCTGTACCATCTCAGCCGGGGACATGGCCATGTTGTCGCGCAGGTAGTCGAACCCGAACTCCGCATTTGTCCCGTACGTAATATCAGCCCTGTACGCCGCGACTCTCTCGTCCGGGGGCATGTAGGGGTAAATCACGCCCGCAGTGAGTCCCAAGAAGTTATAGACAGGCGACATCCATTCGGCATCGCGCTTGGCGAGGTAGTCATTCACCGTAACGAGATGGACTCCGTTCCCGCTCATGGCATTTAGGACTATTGCGAGGGGGGCAACGAGAGTCTTTCCTTCGCCGGTCTTCATTTCCGCTATTCGCCCGTCATGCAGGGACATTCCCCCGATTAGCTGAACGTCATAATGCCGGAGACCTATTGCCCTGTCGCTGACTTCCCGGACAATCGCGAATACTTCTGGGAGTACGTCATCAAAACCTGCTCCGCTGTCGGCAACCTGGGTCCGCAGTTCGTTGAAGCGCGACTGAATTTCGCCGTCTGATTTTGCGTGTATGCTGTCTGAATATGAGTTGACGATTTCGACAAGGCCGGAATATTTCTTTAATGCCCGGTCGTTAGGGTCAAGACCCATTAATTTCTTTATGCTGTCTAGGAACATGTTATCTCCTTTGTCTGTGAAATGTGCAAAGATTATCACGAATCAAAACATGCCACAACTTTGCGCGGAAAAATTTTTGCTTGACGTTAAACAGTCGGGCGTGTAAAATCTCTTGTTGTTGCGAGCCGGGCCCATAGCTCAAGTGGTTAGAGCCACCGGCTCATAACCGGAAGGTTCCTGGTTCGAGTCCAGGTGGGCCCATGAGAGAATGAAGACTCCTTGATGTTATGTCAGGGAGTTTTTTGTTGACCTTGTGCGGTGAGGCTCCCGGAGATTTTCACACCGCCGGGAGATTTTTTGCGGGGACTGTTAAATGACGTCTGCTATCTTTCGGATTAATATTCGTGCGTAAACTTCCCTGCCGTTAATCGTAAACCTGCGGCCGGGGTTTGGGTTGTCTTCTATGTACCTGTCGAGTCCGAGAATCTCAAACTGTTTCGGGTTGTACTTGTCGAGAAAAGTTATCGGGACTCCCATTATGCCGTCATAGTCATACGGAATTTCAACGGTCTTGCTGACTTCTATTGCGTCGTAGTTGTCGTAGCGGGGAAATTTTGACGGGTCTTTGCGGTAGCTCTTCACAAGAATCATTGTCTCATTGTGGCGGTGATGTTCGAGATTCGTAAACCAGCAAATATTACCGAGACTGCGGAATTTCTGAACATGGCCGGAGTCGTCTTCTTCCTCCCGGTATCGAGTCTCGCGGGGTTCGTAGTAGTCCGGGACTCTGAAATGTTTATCGCCGTTGCCGAGTCCGAGCCACATTTGATTACGCATAAACAGCGGGAAAATTTCCTTGTAGGTGATGGCGTTCATGTTTGCGAGAACGATAAATTTCTTGCCGTATTTCGTGAGGAGAAAAATATATTCGCGCAGGAGCGAGTGAGGCGGATTAGTCGCTACAATGTCGGCTTCCTGCAGGAGCTTCACGCATTCAGGACTCCGAAAATCCCCGTCCCCCTCAAGAACCCGGAGTCCTCCGCCTACACCGTGCTGCAAAATATATTCAGCGTCAAGCAAGTCCGTGCGTCCATCGCCGTTGTAGTCCTTCATGCACTCAATCACCGCGCAATAGGGCTTGCGACTCGGAGTCGGGGTCTCATCGTCAAAAAGCGATAACTGTCTCTGCGCTATCGGGCTTCCTGCGTAACATGTCGCGATTAATTTCTTTAGGCCGATTGTGTTGAAGAACAGCGAGAAATACTTGAAGAACTCACTTTCATACGGATCATCGCAATTACACAGCACAGTTTTTCCCCTGAAGTGTTCCCAGTAATACCGCATTTCGTTTTCGATGTCGCTGCGTGAAGTGTAAAACTCATCCTGCCTTGCGCGAGCCGCTTCCTGCAATGCAAAATTTTTCGCCATCAGATTCGCCCGTATAACCTGCAGGCCGCCCTTATCCTGTCAGCAAGCCCATCAGGAATCGCGTCCGCCGTCATCCTCCATGCCCAGTTTCCTGAAGCTGTTGACGGAATATTGACCCGCGACTCAGCTCCGAGCCTCAGATAGTCCTGCATTGGTATTATTGCCGTGTCAGCAACAGAACTCACAGCAAGCCGCGTAACTTCTGACGCAAAAATGAAGCCGTCCATGACTCCGCGCCCAATGTATGACGCAAAATTGTTGATTTCCGACTCTGAGGCATCATTCTCGAACCAGCCCCGCGATGTATTGTTGTCGTGTGTCCCCGTATAGACGACAGAATCCCGCGTATGATTGTGAGGGGCATAGGGATTATCCCAGGGATTGCCGAACGCAAAATGAAGCACCAGCATTCCCGGAAGGCCGTAATCTTTCCTGACCGCTTCAACGTCCGGCGTAATGATTCCGAGATTCTCCGCCCAGAATGGCATTGACGGGAAATTTTCCTTCAGCACCGCAAAGAATTTCTCATGCGGGACATCAATCCATTCTCCATTTTTGGCGGTCTCCTCGCCGTAGGGAACAGCCCAGTACGCCACAAGCCCGCGGAAATGATCTATCCTGATTTTGTCGAACATCGCAAGAAGGTTACGCAGTCTCTTAATCCACCACGTAAAGCCGTCTTTCTCCATTGCCGCCCAGTTGTAGCAGGGATTGCCCCATAGCTGACCGTCCGCGCTGAAGTAATCCGGCGGGACTCCTGCCACTGTTACGGGATTCAGGTCTTCCCCTATGTCGAACTGCCCGGGATTCTGCCACACGTCCGCGCAGTCGAGCGTAACATACAGCGGCATATCCCCGACAATCTCAACGCCGAGCGCGTTCAGATATTCGTGAAGTGCTTTGACCTGCCGGAAAAATATGTACTGCCCGAACTCCTGCCGGGCTATTTCCTCGGAGTATTCAGCCTTAAACTTTCGGATTGCGCCGGGGTCTTTGTGCTTTAGGTCATCAGGCCATTCGTACCAGGGGATTCCGCCGTTGACCTGCTTAATGACGCTGAAGAGGGCGAAAGGTTCAAGCCATTCCGCAGACGCTGTAAACTCCCGGAAGTCTGACGCGCTCCCCTTCATGACACGCTTATAGGCCGCGCTGAGAATTTCTGTCTTGAAGGCTCTTGCTGACTCGTAGTCGACACGCTCAGGATTTTTCCCGAAATCATATTTTGCCGACAGTCTCGTGAGTTCGTCATCTGTAATCATTCCCTCGTCCGCGAGAATCTCCGGGCTTATGAGAAGATGATTGCCCGCAAACGCACTCGTAGGGCTGTAGGGGGAATTTCCGCACCCGGGATCTATCGTTGTCATCGGAAGAACCTGCCATATCTTTTGGCCTGCGTCATGAAGAAACTTCCCAAACTTTAACGCCTCCGGGCCGAAATCACCAATGCCGAATTTTGACGGAAGAGACGTAACCGGCAGCAATATTCCTGCACTCCTCATAATATTATTCCTCCTAAACTATATCGCGCCGGAGTCATAGACAGCACAGCCCGCGCAGAATGTCATAGCAATGTCAACAGATGCAATTTCTTCCGGCCTCACCCTGAAGGGATCCTGCTCAAGTATCACTAAATCCGCGTCATTTCCCACAGCTATCTCGCCCCGCCGGGACTCCGCGCCCCCGTTCCATGACGCTGACCACGTATAAACGCTCATAGCCTCCGCCACGCTCAAGCCCTGAGACACGAGAATGCTTGCGGCTTTTACGGGAGACGATAGAGAGTCGCCGCTTCCTGATGAGATTACGAGTCCATTCTGGAACGCCTCATGAAGAAAATCATTCTCCCCTCCGGCAAGGGCAATACCTCCGAGACCAAGAAGGCGCATACGGTCAATGAGATTCCCGGCGATGTTCTTCACGACATGGCGGAGATTTTTGCGAGAACGTTTAATGACTCTCTCTAGGGCGTTGAGGCAGGATTTATTGTTGTCGCTGATTACCTGACAGCCCGAAAGGTGAGCGGAGTAAATCATATTTTTCTGTTCTTGCTGCTCCAAAGCTCCGTCAACGATAATCCCTCCGAGTCGGCAGAACGGAAGCCCGTCCCCTGTCCGCAGTCCGTGAGAGAGAAACTCATTCAGCGGATTAACCCCGTCAAAAGCAAAATTACACCTCATACGAAACGTGAGACTGTCATAAGCGTCATTAAAGAATATATCCCAGAGTCTTTTAGCGTTTTGGGCGACCCCGTGAAAGTCTGACCATATTTCAGTTATGCCGAGTGCGTTTGCTTTGGGCGCGTAAGTTTTCACGAGATGGATAATATCTTCCTCGCTGAGGGGCGGAAGGTGAGTCGTAAATTCGTCAAGCTCTACATTATCCTGCGGCATGTTAAATTCATTCATGGCCGGGGTATTCAATACGGCGCGGCTCATTTTCGCGTCAATAACAGCGCAGGGCAGGGAAGGTATCACCGAGTCCAAATCATCGCGGGAAATCATGATGTCATCCGGGAGATTCGCGGCTATGTACCATTCGCGGAGGGGCTTGGGATTGGCGCGTGAGTATGCTGTGAGGGCTTCGGACATTTCGCGGGCTGAACGGACTCCTGCGAGGCTGAGTCTTTCTTGGGACTCCGCCCATGTCAGGAAGTCGAGCGATGTATCACAGAATCCGGGCAGAACTGTCCTGCCGTGAAGGTCGATGATTTTTCCGTCAAGGCCGGTGCTTTCGTCGTCAACAGAAACGATCCGGCCATGTTCAAACGTGATATTAGCCGCCGTCCCTGAAGGTGTGTGAATCCTGCCGTTGATGAGAGAAATTTTTTCGTCTTGGGTATGCTCCATGTAAAGCAGATTCCCCCCTAATGTGTATAAATATAATACAGCCCGCCCGGAGTGTTTCAGGCAGGCCGCGTGAAAAATGCTAGTAGAGTCCGCTGTGCTTCTGTCCGATTCCAAAAATCTGAAGCGACGACTCCATAAGCTCATTCTGCTGCTTGACGAGCCACGAGCCTACAGCCATCTGAACTTTTGCCTGGCTCATTCCCATAGAGGCTTCCGCTATGCTCATGGGATCGGCTCCGCTTTCGAGTACCTGCGCACTTGCGGCGTTGGCGGTGTTGAGTCCCTGCTGCATCATTGCGAGTCCGTTCTGTCCGAGCGTGTCAAAACTCTTGAAGTTAATCATGATTTGCGCCTCCCTCCGTTAATGTGATATGTGTTAGTATACTACGAGTGAACGAATTTTCCGGCAAAAGGAGATTGATACCGAATGAAATTTTCTGTCATTATTTTCGTCATGGCCTGCGCGATTCTTGGGACTGTGATTCCTCCCTGCCTCGCTGAAACTGAAGACGGCTTCACAATTTCACCGATTGACCCGGCGACCTTCGCCCGCATGAAAGGCAAATCCTACAAGGACAACTGTCCCATTCCGCTTGAAGACCTGCGATATTTGCGCGTCCTGCACAAAGACCTCAACGGCCAAACGCACGAGGGTGAATTAGTCTGCAACGTGTATATAGCTTCTGATGTTCTCGAAATTTTCCGGGGGCTTTACGAGGCAGGTTACCCTGTCGAAAAAGTCCGGCTTGTCGATGAGTATAACGCGGACGATGAGACATCAATGCGGGACAATAATTCGTCAAGTTTCAACTTCCGTTTCATTTCGCACACGACAAGAATATCAAAGCACGGCTTAGGATTGGCGGTAGACATCAACACGCTGTATAATCCCTATGTCAAGACCGTAAACGGAAAACTCATCATCGAACCGGCCACAGCTGGAGAATACACAGACAGGAGCAAATCTTTCCCCTACAAGATAGAGCGGGGCGATTTGTGCTACAAGCTATTCACCGGGCGCGGATTTGAATGGGGCGGAGAATGGAAGACCGTCAAAGACTACCAGCACTTTGAAGTTTCCGATGAAGTCGCAAGAAAACTTTACCCGGATTACAGATAACACGAGGAGGAATCGCGCAATGGAGACAAGAGTCGCAGTAATGAGCATAATCGTGGAGAACACAGAATCAATCGAGGCACTGAACAATACGCTTCACGAGTACCGCCAGCACATAATAGGCCGTATGGGACTCCCGTACCACCAGAAGAATATCAACCTCATAAGCATAGCACTTGACGCACCGCAGGATGTGATTTCGGCACTGTCCGGGAAAATCGGCAATCTTGACGGGGTAAGCGTAACTATGGCTTTCTCGAAATAGCGAATTACGGAGGCTTTGCGGACTATGGGAACAAAAATTTCTGTGATGAATATAGTTGTTGAAGACAGCAGCTCAGTTGAGTCCGTCAGCAATATTATTCATGATTACAGGCAGTATGTCATCGGGCGAATGGGACTGCCCTGCCGCGTGAAGGACATAATCATAATCAGCATTGCGCTTGAAGCACCGAAAAATATTGTCGCGGAAATTTCCAGCAAGATAGACGAGATTAACGGCTCCGGCGTAAGAACGTATTATCTCGGAACGCTCAAGAAGCCGGAATGAATATCAATTCTCTTGCGCTCAAATTATCGGAAAATCATTCGCTGAGTGTTGATGAGTACGAACAGTTAATCGCCGGATTCAATGACGGAAACGCCGACACGTGCGAGCGGGGACACGAAAGTGTACAGCTTTTGCGTAAACATGCCGTAAGAGTCCGGCGCGAATTTTACGGCAATGATGTCTACATACGCGGGCTAATCGAAATCAGCAACATTTGCCGGAATGATTGTTACTACTGCGGAATAAGACGGAGCAATTCACACTGCGAGCGTTACAGGCTGAGTCATGACGAGATTTTAGCGTGCGCTGATGAAGGTTACGGACTCGGCTTCAGGACGTTTGTTTTGCAGGGAGGCGAGGACTCATACTTCAGCGATGAGAGACTCGGCGGTATTGTTCGCGGCATAAAGTCAAAACATCCCGATTGCGCTGTAACTCTCTCGATTGGTGAAAGGAGTCATGACAGCTACAAGTTCCTGAAGGCTTGCGGAGCTGACAGATATTTATTGCGACATGAGACAGCGAACCCGGAGCATTACGCGAGACTTCACCCGGCTGAAATGTCGTACTCTCATAGAATGAACTGCTTGAAGAGTCTCCGGGAGTTAGGCTATCAAGTCGGCTGCGGCTTCATGGTTGGGAGTCCGTTTCAGACATCACGGAATCTTGCTGAGGATCTGAAATTCATTGAGACGTTCAGGCCGGAAATGTGCGGGATTGGGCCGTTCATACCGCATAAAGATACGCCGTTCAGGGATTGCCCCGCCGGGACTGTTGAGCAGACATGCTATCTTCTCTCAATCATCAGACTCATTCACCCTTCTGTTTTGCTTCCATCGACAACAGCACTCGGAACTATTGACCCTTTAGGACGCGAGAAGGGCATAATGTCAGGTGCTAATGTGTTAATGCCGAATTTGTCGCCCGTCAGTGTGCGGAAAAAGTACGAGCTTTACGACAACAAAATATGCACTGGCGAGGAGTCAGCACAATGCCGGGAATGCCTCAGCAGGAGAATGCGGAAAATAGGGTATGAGATTGTTGTTGACAGGGGAGACATTGCCGGGCGCGGAATCAGCGCATAAAATTCCGCTCCTCACAATGATATAATGTGCGTTATCCACAAAAATTGAGGAGGTTAAAATCATGGCGAACAAGTACGCGGGAACACAGACCGAGAAAAATCTTCAGGCGGCGTTTGCAGGGGAGTCGCAGGCGCGGAACAAGTACACCTATTTTGCGTCAGTCGCAAAGAAAGAGGGCTACGAGCAGATAGCGGCAATCTTCCTTCACACGGCAGACAACGAGAAGGAACACGCAAAAATGTGGTTCAAGGAGCTTGACGGGATCGGCGACACGTCAGCAAACCTCACAGCGGCGGCTGAGGGCGAGAACTACGAGTGGACAGACATGTACGAGGGCTTTGCGAAAACGGCAGAGGCTGAGGGCTTCAAGGCACTTGCGGCGAAATTCAGAATGGTTGCGGCAATCGAGAAACATCACGAGGAGAGATACCGCGCATTGCTGAAGAATGTTGAGGCACAGGAAGTATTTGCCCGGAGCGAGGTCAAAGTGTGGGAGTGCAGGAACTGCGGACATATCGTAGTCGGAACAAAAGCCCCGGAAATCTGCCCTGTTTGCGCCCATCCGAAAGCATATTTTGAGATTCACGGCGAAAACTACTAAGCGTTAATTCAAGTCCTCCCCTGTGAGAAATTGCGGGGGAGGATTTTTTCACAAAGAGAGGAGATATTATCATGACGCTGAAAGAAGAAGCATACGCGATTATTGACAGGCTTCCCGAAAAAGTGATGGGAGATATTCTGCAAGTGCTGAAGAAGACGGACGAGAATCCGCGCACATGGGAGACACCTGAACAGGAGCAGGCAAGGAAAGCGAAAGAGCGTGAAGAAAGCATGGCGGCTTTTCGCTGGATGGAGGAAATGAAAAAGAAGAAGCCTCTGCTGATTCCTGAAAACTACGAAGAGGCATACGCGGACGCAATAGCAGAAAAATACGGTGTGGCGAAATGATGAAAGTACTTGTTGACACAAACGTTATAATCACGTACCTGACAGAGCACGAAGATAAATATTCAGCAGAATCACGGCAGGTTATGGAAATGTGCGCGGCAAAAAAGATTGAAGGCTACATTGCATTTCATTCGCTGTCTATAATCTGGTATTCTTCCGGGAGAATGAAGCAGCCTGAAGAAATCCGGCGTGAATGGCTTGACCGTGTGTGCAAGGTTCTCACGACAGCAAGCGCGGGACATGATTTAGTCGTTGAGGCAGTGCATGATACTGAGTTCCGCGACTTTGAGGACAACTTGCAGGCCATATGCGCCCAGAGCATTAACGCCGACTACATCATCACAGCAAACTTGAAGGACTACGAGAACAGCAGGGTTAAGGCGGTTACCCCGGAAGAGTTCGTGAATATCGCCGACAGGTGAGCCGCCCCCCTCAGAATCTCAGCTAAGGAAGTCTAACGCGCTCTGCACAAAGTAATCTATCCCGTAAGCAAAACAATTCTCATCAGGTGAAAATTTCGTGCTGTGGAGTTTCGGAGCGTCAGAAATCTTCACGCCCGCAGGAGTACACCCAAGCCACGCCATAAACGCAGGTCTCTCCCTCGCAAAGAACGCGAAATCCTCAGCCGCCAAATCAGGCTCATCAGCAATTATCACAAACTCAGGATATATTTTCCTCACAGCAGAAGCCGCAATCCCGGCCATGTCAGAGTCATTCACAAGCGGCGGATAACCCTTCACGTATTCCACATCACACGAACAGCCAAGCCCCTCCGCGATTCCTTTCGCAGTGCGCGTGATTAGCTCCGGCATCCGGGACTGCACAGAAGGATTCAGAGTCCGCACAGTGCCTTCAAGTTTCACATTGTCGGGAATAACGTTGTACCTGTAACCGCCGTGTATCGTCCCTATCGTCAAGACAGCAGAGTCCAGCGGCGAGACTGAGCGCGAGATTACCGCCTGCAATCCCGTAATCACATGAGCCGCCGCGACAATTGCGTCATTACCTTGATCCGGCCTCGAACCGTGAGCCGTCCGCCCGTGAACTGTGATATATACCCTGTCTGAAGCCGCCATACATGCCCCGGAGCGCACAGCAATTTTTCCCGTCCCGTAGACAGGCCACACATGAAGCGAAAATATCCCGTCAACCTCCGGCGAGTCTAATACCCCGTCCCGAATCATTCCCGGTGCGCCCCCGGTGGGATTAAGTTCCTCTGACGGCTGAAAGATGAATTTCACGTTGCCCCGGATTTTGTCGCGCATTCCTGACAGGACGCAGGCAGCCCCTAACAGCATGGCCGTGTGCGTGTCGTGTCCGCAGGCGTGCATAACTCCCGGAAATTTTGAGGCATACTGGAGGCCCGTCTCTTCATTCAGGGGAAGAGCGTCCATATCAGCGCGGAGTCCTACAGTTTTTCCCGGCTTATTACCCTCCTGACCCCCCATAATCCCCCCTAATTTAGGGGGGACACGGCTTGCCGAGAGGGGTAACGACTCTCCCGCGCCTTTTCCCCGCAATAACCCTACAACGCCGAATCCCCCGACATTCTTCCGCACCTCAATGCCGAGTCCCTCAAGAACATTCGCCACAAGCCCGGCGGTTTTCTCCTCATGCTGTGATAATTCCGGGTGAGAATGTATTTCCCTCCTCCATGAAATCACCTGCGGCAAAAATTTTTCTGCGTACAAATTTCATCACCTTCCGGGATTTTCTTGCGACAATGATATACTCTCAGCCGTAACTTTCACAGGGGGGATTTAACGACATGGAACAAAGAGAGAAACAAATAATCCGGGTCAGCATAATCGGAATCATTGCGAATATATTTCTTGCGGGATTCAAATTTGCTGTGGGATTCTTTGCGCGTTCAGTTGCGATTATGGCGGACGCTGTGAACAATGCCAGCGATGTATTGTCGTCAGTAGTAACGATAATCGGCACGAAGCTTGCCGGGAAACCTGCGGACAAGGCGCACCCATTCGGACATGGCCGTGTAGAGTACATTACGGCGGCTGTGATTTCGGGAATCATTCTTTACGCGGGAATAACTGCGCTTGTTGAGTCGGTCTCACGAATCATTAATCCTGTTGAGCCTGAGCACAGCGCGGTGAGTCTTGGTGTTGTTGCAGCTGGCGTAATCGTGAAAATAGTATTAGGGCGTTACGTGAAATCGCAGGGGGAAAAATTATCGTCCGACTCTCTGAAAAATTCGGGTGCTGACGCTCTCATGGACTCGGCTGTGTCATCAACGACTCTAATTGGTGCGCTTGCGTTTATGTTCGCGGGATTGAATCTTGAGGCGTGGCTCGGAGTGTTTATCTCAATCATGATAATCAAAGCGGCTGCTGATATGTTCATGGAGACGACAAGCAAAATTCTGGGCGAACGTGAAGACAGCGAATTGACACGGGCAATAAAGGAGACAATCTGCGAAACTGAAGGCGTTTACGGTGCGTATGATTTGATTCTGACGAACTACGGCCCCGACAAGCTGATAGGCTCAGTACATATTGAGGTGCCTGACACATGGACGGCGGGGAAAATTGACGAGACAAGCCGGAAGATAATGCACAGAGTCGCAATGAAGAATCATATCGCGCTTGCGGCAATAGGTGTATATTCGCACAACACTACGGACAAGAGAGCCTCAGAGATTCGCGAGAATGTTACGAGGGCGGCCATGTCGCAGAAATATGTGTTGCAGGTTCACGGGTTCTATTTCAGCGCGGACGAAAAGACAATACGGTTTGATGTTGTTGCGGATTTCTCTGCGCCTGATGTTGAGGCTGTACACAAAGAAGTTACTGACGCTGTGAAGAAGCTGTACCCGGAGTATAAATTAACGGTGCAGGTTGATTCGGATTTTTCGGACTAGGGGAGGAGGAATAATTTTGCCGTACATAGCGATGAAGGACAACACGAAAATTTATTACGAGGAGCGCGGAGAAGGCGAGACAGTATTATTTTTGCACGGACTCAGCTCATCACACTTTGAGCTTCAGCCGTTCATGAAGAATTTTGAGGGCGAATATCATTGTGTCTGCTACGATCACCGGGGACATGCCGCTTCCGAACGTACCCACAAGCACATGAACATTCACACGCTAGGGCAGGACTTGCGCGAGATCGTCGAGTATCTGAATCTCCGGGACATTCACATAATCGGTCATTCGATGGGAGCGGCAACAATTTTCAGCTACGTGAATCAATTCGGCTGTGAGAGGCTCAAGACAATAACGGCGGTTGACATGACTCCGTACATGCGTAATACGGTGTGGCAGGGCGGAATTGGCCAGGGGAAATGGACGGATGAAGACTTCATGACGGACATAGATATGATGTTTGACGACATTGGCGCGGCGAACTGGCGGATAATGACTCACTTGATGACCCCGGCAATGTCAGCGACCCCGAAAGAATATACGCCTGCAATGATGTCAATGTGCCGTGAAAATCTTGACCCGTTCACGGTTGCGGCCATGTGGTACTCGTTATTCCGCACAGATCAGCGGGAAGCCGTCAGCAAAATCACAGTGCCATTTCTGTACCTCATGCCTGAAACGCCGCTTTACTCAATGACAACGGTTAATTTCTACCGCGAGAACGTGAAGAATAAATTTGTGCTTGAGAATAATTTTCTCGGCACGACTCATTTATTGCTCATGGAGAAACCGAATGAGTCCGCCGAATGCGTGAAAAAATTTTTGAGGTCATAACATGCACTACACGGAGCCTTTGTACAGGAGTCCCTACTGGCCTACGCTGCCATTGCTCGAAATCACACAGGGCTGTACGCACAACAAGTGCAAATTCTGCAATATGTACCGTGATGTTCAGTTCCGAATGTCCCCGCTTGAATGGGTTGAAGAAGACCTGAAAGAGATTGCCGAAAGATGGCCGAAAGCACAAACGCTTCAGATACTCAGCGCGAATCCTCTCGCTTTGACGTATGACAGGCTCGCGCCCCGTATCGAACTCATCCGCAAATATCTTCCCGGCCTCAAAGTGATGTATGCACAGACTAGAGTCTCAGACATCAGGAACAAGACAGTAAACGAACTCGCAAGCCTCCGCGAAATGGGACTCAGCGAAATATCATTAGGCACTGAAAGCGGCGATGATTGGACACTCTCACGAATCAACAAGGGATATACTTCCTCCGACATTCTCGAACAGTGCGCCAAACTTGACGAGGCCGGGATAAAATACTGGATGTCGTTCCTTAACGGTGTTGCGGGAAAATCTCACAGCATACAGCACGCTGTGAACTCGGCGAAAATTTACAGCATGTGCCATCCCAAAGTGATTGGCACCGGGGGACTCGTGTTGTTCGACGGTACAGAGCTGAAAGAGGAAGCAGAGCGCGGAGAATTTGACCCTTGCACCGAGCGTGAATTGATGATTGAGCTTAGGACTTTTATCGAGAACCTTACGATTGACTTTGAGAGATTCATAACACATCATACAGTCTCAGCTAATCTCAACTGCCGTAACTTTCAGGCAAGCAAGCCCGAAATCCTCGCAGAGCTACAATACGCGATTGACAATACAGACCTTGACGAACTAGCCCGAAGCAGAGCCGCAAAGAAAAGACTGTAATCCGCAAAATTTTTCCCGGTCTCGACATACAGAGCCGGGATTTTTTCTGCCTGTGGTAAGATACTTCACATCACTTTTTCCACAAAGGAATGATTTTTCATGAAGGCCGTAATGACCGTAACAGCTCAGGACAGAGTCGGAATTATCGCGGGCGTTTGCTCGTTGCTTGCTGAAATGGGCGTGAATATTCTTGACCTGAGTCAGACAGTAATGCAGGGAATTTTCACGATGACTCTTCTTGTCGACACATCAACATCATCACATACATTTGACGAAATACGCACAGCCCTAATGACGAGGGGCGAAAAAGAGTCGCTCAACATTCACATACAGCGTGCGGATATTTTCGAGGCTATGCACAGGGTGTAAACGATGCTGAATATTTCTGACATAATGCAGACGGTCAACATGATCGACCATCAGCATTTAGACATACGGACAATAACGCTTGGTATATCTTTGTACGACTGCGCCTCATCCGACATTCACAAATGCGCCCGCAAGATTCATGACAAGATTTGCAGGAAGGCAGAAAATCTCGTGAAGGTCGGCTGTGAAATCGAGAATGAGTACGGGATTCCCATCGTCAACAAAAGAATCTCCGTTACTCCAATCGCCGAAATTGCCGCGTCATGTGAAAGCGGTGATTATTCCGTAATCGGCCATGCACTGAATGATGCCGCGAAAGAATGCGGGGTAAATTTTATCGGGGGATTCTCTGCGTTAGTGCATAAGGGATTCACTGAGTCTGACAAAAGATTAATCGCCTCAATTCCTCAGACACTCGCGGGAACGGAGCTTGTATGTTCGTCCGTAAACGTTGCCACAACGAAAGCCGGAATCAACATGGACGCAGTTGCGATGATGGGACGAATCATAAAGGAGACGGCAAATCTTACGGCGGACAAAAACGGACTCGGCTGCGCGAAACTCGTAGTATTTGCGAACGCTGTAGAAGATAATCCGTTCATGGCCGGAGCGTTTCACGGAGCGGGCGAGCCTGAATGCGTGATAAATGTCGGAGTGTCAGGGCCGGGCGTTGTGTGGCGTGCGCTGAAAGATGTAAAGGGAGAAAGTTTTGACGTTGTAGCCGAGACTGTGAAGCGTACAGCCTTCCGCATTACGCGAATGGGTCAGGTTGTGGCTAATGCAGCGTCAGAAAGATTAGGGATTCCTTTCGGGATTGTCGATCTGTCATTGGCACCGACTCCCGCAAAGGGCGATTCTGTTGCGCGTATTCTTGAGGAGATGGGACTCAAAGTCTGCGGGACTCACGGGACAACGGCGGCACTTGCGTTGCTGAATGACGCAGTGAAGAAAGGCGGAGTGATGGCTTCCGGCCATGTCGGGGGATTGTCGGGTGCGTTTATCCCGGTGAGCGAGGACGAGGGAATGATTCACGCGGTGAAGTCGGGGAATCTCTCAGTCGAAAAGCTAGAGGCTATGACGTGCGTATGCTCCGTAGGTCTCGACATGATAGCAGTACCGGGAGACACGAGCGCGGAGACTATAGCGGCGATAATTGCGGACGAGTCAGCGATCGGAGTCATCAACAACAAGACGACAGCCGTTAGAATTATCCCTGCTCCGGGGAAGAGTGTCGGAGATTCCGTTGAGTTTGGCGGGTTATTGGGCAATGCTCCCGTAATGCGCGTGAATAATGCGGGAAGCGGTGAATTTATCGCGAGGGGAGGAAGAATCCCGGCACCGATTCACAGCTTGAGGAATTAAAATCGAGCTGTAAAATTTGCGTTGCTCCTTTGAAGTTTATGGGAGCGATTTTTTCTGTAATGTCTTTGTGATTTACGGCGTATTCTAAAATCATTCCTATGAGTTCATTTCTTGAGCGGTTACTTCTGACTTCCCGACAATGTTACGCTCCTCAGCCAACAACACCGCAATACAGGCCTCAATACGTAGCACCCTCAAAAACGTGGCGGCAATTCTGGCAGAGCAAATATACTCCGCAATCACATCACCGAAAATTTCCGGGGCTGTCTGAAATATGGCGGCCTCGTTTTGTGTTTCATATCCGCGAAATAATGTCGCTGAGTTTCACGGCCTTCAAATTTTCCTCTAACGACTTTTGAATCTCATCAAGAAATCCTCCGAGCGCATGATTAATATTTTTCCCGACAACGCATTTCGGATTAGGATTCGGATGGAGCCGGAATAGTTTTCCCTTCACGCTTTCGACAGCCGTATAAATATCATAGAGCGTAATATTTTCGGGCGGCCTTGAGAGTCTCATGCCGCTTACGCCCCGCGAGACATCAACGAGTCCGGCAGCTTTGAGCCGTGATATTATCTGCCTGATGATTACGGGGTTAGTATTTACGCTTGACGCAATGAAATCGCTTGTTACGTTTTGTGAGTCCTGAAAGTAATCTATGCACGTCAGAATATGAACAGCAACAGCGAATCTTCCTGAGATCTGCAAATTTTATCCCCTCAATAAAAAAAGACTTCCGGCCATTATAACCGAAAGCCTTTGTGATTTGCTGTTTTCTTTGATTACTCGCTGAACAATGCGCCCGCACTCATCTCAAGATATGCTTCTCCGCTGTAACCCGGGAATGCTTCCTTGACCGCTGAAATAAATTCTGCCCTGTTCTTTGATGTCTTTGCAGTCTTAAGCACTTTCTCAAGATACGCGATTTTCTCATCAACGGCTTCTTTTCCTTCCGGCGCGTTATGACTCGTGAGGATTAATGAGTAGCCTTTGTCCTTGTAGCCTTTAAGCTCTGATATTTCGGCCTCAATGTAGGGAATCGCCGGGAGAATGTTATGAGTCTTCGAGCCCATCATATGACGGTAAACAGTATTTATTGCAGGGATATATATTCCGTAGCCCTCGCCGTCAGACTCATGGAGAATCACGAAATCCATTCCCGCAAGTTTCACCGTGTCGCCTTCCTTGATGATTTCAGTCTTGACGGGCAAATCTTCCGCAACTTTATCGCCTGCCGCCTTAATGAAGCTCTGAGTCAGATTCCAGACGCTTCCGCCTTCAGCCCAGCTTTTGAGCGCGGTATCTGTCGCGTAAATCTTCACATCGCCGTATGACTTATAGCCGTTGGGATGATACGAGAAAAGCGCACCCGCTAAAGGTTTTCCCAACGACGCAATATATTCCGCAAACGCTTTGACGTTCTCACGGTATGCAGTCGACTCTACCAGCACGAGTCCTTCAGGAGATTCGACAACGTAGCAGTAATCATTCATGTTGTCGCCTGTTCCGTATGCATGAAGTTTCACTCCGCCGTCAAAATTCGTTACGCTCATATTCCCGACGCTGACTCCATTTGCGAACGCTGAACCCGAAAGCACCATAACCGCCAATAATGCCGCAAAAATTTTCCTCATCATTAATTACTCCTTCACTACTGAAATTCTCTGCCTGATGTGTTTTCCGCTGACAGCCTCATCAATCATAGCGATCGCGTAATCCGCATAGCTTATGACACTCTCGCCCTTTGCGTTGAACGTAAGCTCCTCGCCCGCAAGAATGTATTTCCCGGTCCGTTCTCCTTCAGCCTGAAAATCTGACGCGGGACTAATGTACGTCCATTTCACATCATCGCGCTTGCGTAACTCGCTCAATGCTTTAGCCGCTGCTGTAGAGACCGGCATATATATTTCGGGGAATCCTTCTGTCTGAAAATACTGCTTTGTGTGTTCCTTGTTGACGTAGAGACTTCCTGCCCCGCCGATAATCAGTAACCTTGTCTCACTCCCTGAAAGAGCATCGCACAAAACCTTCTGCGTGTCGCTGTAAAGGTGAAGCGTTGAAGGCTCCCATGCTCCGAAAGCGTCAATCACAACATCAAATCCCCGGAGATCTTCCGCCTTAATGTCAAGAATGTCTTTCTTGATTGTGTGAGGGGCGTTAGTCTTGTTTTCACCGCGCACTACCGCCGTAACATCAAGCCCGCGCTTTAATGCCTCGTCAACAATAAGCCGTCCCGCTTTGCCGTTCGCGCATACTACCGCAACTTTCATCCGCAAAATTCCTCCTGTAAATGTGATTGTTACACTGCAAATTTTACCGCGTCATGATGTAATGTCAACAGTTACATTAACAGCACACCGAAAATTTCACCGTCAAGAGTCTTCCGCCGCATTCGCTGTTCATGAAGCACAAAAAAATCCCCTCGGCATTTCACCGGGGGGACTCTGTTATATTTTTGACGCGCCGCTAGTCTCTTCTCTTCCCGAAAATTCTTATCAGGTACAGGAACAAGTTGATGAAGTCAAGATACAATGCAAGCGCACCCATCACCGCGACTTTTCCGGCGGCCTCATCGTCAGTCATTCCGGCACTGTCAGCAATGGATTTGATTTTCGCCGTGTCGTAAGCCGTCAGACCCATGAATATTATGATGCCCATAACACTTATCACTGTCTCAGCCGCTGTTGACCCAACGAACATATTAATCACCATCGCGATAATCAGCCCCCAGAGTCCCATGTGGAGGAAGCTCCCCCATGATGTTATGTCGCGTTTCGTGTACATCGCGTAGACGCTCATAGCTCCGAACATTCCCGCCGTCGACAAAAACGCCGTGTATACGCTCTCCTGCGTGTAGACAAGAAGCACAGCCGAGCAGGTTATCCCGTTGAGTATGCTGTAGAGTCCGAACAGTAACAGCGATGTTGAGGCCGAATGCTTTGCAATTGTGGCGGACAGGTACATCACGAGTCCGATTTCAGCAATTGCTACAATAATTAGCGGGGCGAGTGATGTGTAGAACATCTGAAGCAATGCCGGGACGGAAACTGTAAGCCATGCCGTTAATGATGTGAGGATGAGTCCAAGTGCCATATACTGATATACTTTGCGGAAAAGCGCGTTGACTGCTTCGAGGCTTGACGCTCCCGCCGCGTAGGGTGAGTAGCTCTCATACTGCGCCATAATGTTATCTCCCTTTCGTGTAAAATATTACGGCTATATTCTAGCAGAAATCATAAAATTCTAATGTGAAGGTGAAAAATCTTGCCGACAAAGAAAAATGATGTCCGCGAAATGACTCGCAGCGGGTACGAAAGATTGTCCGAGGAACTGACTAACCTGCGTACAGTGAGACGGCTTGAAGTCGCAAAACAGTTAGAGGAAGCCCGCGCCTTTGGTGATTTGAGCGAGAATGCAGAATACGCCGCGGCCAAAGAGGAGCAGGCCAAACTTGAGGACAGGATACACGATCTTGAGGAGACACTCAGCAAAGTAACAGTAATCGATGAGGAGAAACTCGACACGACAAGGGCAGGAGTCGGACTCAGAGTAACAATCAAAGATTTAGACCATGAGGGAAAACAGTACACATACGAAATTGTAGGCTCTGAGGAATTATCCGGGGCTGCTGTGTCAGCGTCAGGCATTCAGAGAATATCACAGAAGAGTCCCGTAGGCCAGGCGGTAATCGGCCATGTTGTCGGCGATGAAGTTATCGTGAAGATTCCCAGAGGAACAAGACGGCTCAGAATCGCGGCGATAGAGAAATGATAATACGTCCGAGAAGGCTCCGCGTTACTCAGGCAATCCGCGACATGACAGCCGAGACACGTTTAGCCCCGTCAATGTTCGTTTACCCTGTGTTTGTTCGCGAGGGTCATAACATAATCGAGGACATTCCCGCGATGCCCGGGCAGAAACGCTACAGCCCCGACACTTTGCCCGTGATACTCGAACGAGCTGTGAAGGCCAAAATCGGCGGGGTGTTATTATTCGGAATCCCTGAGCATAAAGACCCGGAAGGTTCTTCAGCTTGGAGGGATGACGGCGTAATTCAGACCGCAATACGGACGGCAAAGCGCGAATTTCCCGGCCTGACAGTAATCGGCGATGTGTGCCTCTGCGAATATACATCTCACGGCCACTGCGGACTCCTCAACGGCGAGACTGTCGACAATGACTCAACCCTCGAAATTTTAGCGCGTGTAGCTGTCTCACAGGCTAGGGCGGGAGCGGATATAGTCGCACCTTCTGACATGATGGACGGACATACGCGGGCAATCCGTGAGGCTCTCGACAATTCCGGGATGCCTGACACGCTGATTATGTCCTACGCGGTGAAGTATGCCAGCGCGTTTTACGGGCCATTCCGTGAGGCCGCGGGGTCTGCTCCGTCATTCGGGGACAGGAAAACTTACCAGATGGATCCCAGAAATGTCCGCGAGGCCGTAAAAGAAGCACTGCTTGACGTTCAGGAAGGTTCAGACATTATCATAGTGAAGCCGGGCCTTCCGTATCTTGATGTTCTGAAGACGGTGAAAGAGGCCGTGAATATTCCTGTAGCGTCTTACTGTGTCAGCGGTGAATACTCTATGATGAAGGCGGCGTGTTCAAACGGCTGGCTGAACGAGAGAAATATAGCGATGGAGTCGGCGGTGTGTTTGGCGAGGGGGGGAGCGGATATTATTATCACGTATTACGCTCTTGACCTTGCCGGATGGATACAGGAAAAATAACAGACGAAAAATTTTGCCCCGGCGCAAGCTCCGCCCCTATGGGTACAGCCGCAAAACCGGGGGCAATTTCTTTCTTACAGTCCGAAAACTTTCCGGGCCTCCGTCATATTTTCGCGTATCTTCACGCCGAAAGGACAACGCTTTTCACACGCCCCGCATTTCACGCACTCCCCGGCGTGATGTTCCAACACCCTGTAATGCTCCCTGACTGTTTCGGGGATATTTTTGTTTCCTCCGGCCTGAGCTAGGTTGAGGAATTTTGTTACGGACGCAATATCTATCTTCACCGGGCAGGGCTGGCAGTGTGAGCAGTACATGCAGTGTCCCTCCCAGCTAATTTTCGGGAATGACGCGAAAGCAACGGCGTAATCTCTCTCACTCTCTGAGGCTGACTCATACGCGATTGATGTCTGTAACTGTTCGACACTGTGCGCCCCCGCCAAAACGCAAGCCACAGCAGGACGGCTCAAAGCGTAGGCTATGCACTGACTGACGGTCAAAGCCGCTCCCGCCGGAGACATTTTCGCGCTCAACAAGTCTCCGCCCCCGAAACATTTCATGACGGTGATTCCGACTCCAAGACGCTGGCATGTCTCGTACAATTTCTGCCGCTCCGGGTTCATGTTCGTGAGGTGAACGGCGTAATTCTCATCCCTCCATAGGTCTTCTACGTCCTCGCTTGCGGGCTGAAGGTCATAGCACGGATTCACGCTGAACATCAGCACTTCAACCGCTCCCGACTCAACTGCCTTCAGTGCAACCTGCGGATTATGGGAGCTTAGGCCGATATGATGAATTTTCCCGGCGGCTTTCAGTTCGCGGGCGTAATCAAGAATCCCGTTGCGTAAAATTTCGTCCCAGTCGCTCAAAGCATCGCAGTAGTGAATCATTCCCACGTCAACAAAATCAACGCCGAGAAGCCTTAATGACTCCTCAAATCCTGCTTTCGTCTCAGAAAGATTCCGAGTCCGCAAATATTGTCCGTCCTTCCACACGGAGCAGATATGAGACTGGATGATGAATTTCTCCCTGCGCCCCTTTAGAGCATGGCCGATCGCTGAACGTAACTGCGGGTCTGGCGAGTAAAGGTCAAAATAATTCACGCCGGATTCCTCTGCTGTGTCGAAAAGTTTGGCGCACATGCTGTAATTGTCCTCAGTCATTCCCTCACAGCCTAACGCTATTTCGCTGACGGTGAGTCCTGTTGACCCTAATTCGCGGTAAATCATGAAAATTTTTCCCCCTCTGGAATTTTCCGGCCATTATAGCGCGTTTGAGGGGGGATTAAGCAAATGACTACAAATCGTAGCCGTGAAGCGGAAAAGGGAATCTTCATGACTTTCATTTTCTTCACCTGAGATATTTCAGAGCCGCCCGTTTTCCTGTAGGCGAATATTGCAGGGCGGTTGTCTGCATGAACGTAAAGCCGGGTCTCTGTGATATTCTTTTCTGTGCTGAGATACTTCAGAATTTCGCGGAGCATTTCAGAGCAGAAGCCCCTGCGCCTGTATTTGTCCGATACAAAGACATTGACAATAAGCGCGTCTGTGATGTTTACGCTGAACCCACCGTATTTTCCGCCCCTGTATATTATTCCTATAGTGCCTGCAAGATTTCCGTCTTCTGCCCTCAATCCGAAAAATTCACCAGAACCCGGGCTTTCTATGAGATATTTACGCAGCACACCCACTTGATAAGGAGGAAAATTTTCCTTCTCGAAATCCCTGATACTCTCCGCAGATAATTTTTCTATCCAAATATTTTCAGCGGAAGCAGGAAGTTTTCTGTAATTCTCCGTGAGAAATGACATGATCAGAAATTTATTGTATACGACAATACCGCGCCCGAACACATGAAAATAAAAGCCGTTTTTCCCGGTAGTCGCAACATGCAGTATTTTGCTGAGGCATTTTTTCAGCCATGAGAGACAATAAGGTGCTGTGCTGATTATGGGTGGCCATTTTTATTTTTCAAGCTCCTTTCTGATGATTTTTTTGTATGAGTATAACATTCAGCGTTTTGTGCAGTGAAGATGTTTCACGGCCTCGCGGAACTGTTCGGGAATTTCTGAGTGCTTCAGGTCTTTGACGGCTGAGTCGCTTCCGGCCTCGCAGGCTTTTTCGTAGTACCAGCATTTATACTCTATCACGCCGAGAATGCTCTTCAGATTCTCAAGCTCCTGCTTCAGAATCTCGCGGCGTTTTCTGAATATCTCAAGCCTTGCGGGTAATGCTCCTTTTTTGCCGTCCATGTCGATGAACTTCCTGATGTCCTTTATCGACAGCCCGGAGCGTTTCAGGCAGTCAATCAGCCGCAGCTGTGCGTAATCCTCATCCGTGAATATCCGTATGTTGTTGCCGTCGCGCTTCAGGTTGGGAAGGAGTCCCTGCTTGTCGTAATATCTCAGTGTTGACGCAGGAAGCCCGGTAAGCTCCGACATGTCTTTAATCGTGTAAGGCAAAATTTATCACTCCGATGTTGTGTGAGATGAGATAATTTTAACGCCTTCAACTTGACTTGAGGCACTCGCAGATTATCCCGTCAATTTCCGCAGGGCTGTATGCTGTATCACATACCCATTCGCCATATGTCTTGGGTCTGTCAAGTAAACTGTGTATGAGATTTTTCTATGCCACTTTCGGGAAACGATCAGCGTATGGAGTAATGTCAAAATTTTTTCTCGCCATTGTTCAGCCTCCTTTAACGCCTGTGATTTGTGCGCGGTGATATTATAATCAAACACATTCCACAACACTAAGGAGGAATCATCACAGCAATGTACAAGTTAATCTGCAAAATTCTCGCGCTGGCGTTCGTATGTTCTCCGGCATTCGCTGACGAACCCGCCGGGGCAAAACGTCCCCTAGCGAAATTCGAGACCTCAATGGGAGATTTCACCATCGAGCTATATTCCGACCTTGCGCCCAACACCGTAACCAACTTCATCACATTAGCCCGCAAAAATTTCTATGACGGCGTAATCTTCCACAGGGTAATCGACAACTTCATGATTCAGGGCGGAGACCCTACCGGGACAGGCAGAGGCGGACCGGGCTACGCTATCCCCGATGAGTTCGGCGAGGGGCTGAAGCATGACGCGCCCGGGATTCTCTCGATGGCCAACGCTGGCCCTAACACAGGCGGCTCACAGTTCTTCATTACGCTTGTTCCGACTCCGTGGCTTGACGGACATCACGCGATTTTCGGGCATGTTGTTGACGGTATGAAAGTCGTTGAGAAGATCGGCCATGTGAAAACTGACAGGCAGGACAGGCCGGTGAAGGAAGTAACAATCAAGACAATCACAATTGAGGAGTAAGCCATGAACAGGAAAGTATACGTAACACGCGCCCTTCACACCTCCGTAATGAAAGCCCTCGGAAATATCTGCGAGTATGACGTGAACAATGAAGACCGCCTGGCCACACATGACGAACTCGTGAACGCCGTCAAGAATTACGCGGCCATTATCACAATGCTGAACGATCCCATTGACGCGGAATTGATTTCGCAGGCCGGGCCGGATCTCAAGCTCATCGCGAATTACGGAGTCGGCTTCAACAACATTGACGTAAAAGCGGCAACCGAGAAAGGAATCTACGTAACAAACACTCCTGACGTACTCACGGACGCAACAGCGGATACAGCGTTCACACTAATGTTCGCGGCGGCTCGGCGGGCGATCGAGGGAGATTACATTGTGCGTAATGAGTCGTTCGCGTGGGCACCCAAATACATGCTGGGATATGACATCACCGGGCGCACAGTCGGCATAATCGGTGCGGGCAGAATCGGGACTAATTTCGGAATAAAGGCCGCAAGAGGCTTCAACATGAAGGTGCTTTACTACAGCCGGAGGACATCGCTTCACCTTGAGTCAGTCGGGGCGCAGAGAGTCGGACTTGAGGAATTATTAGAGCGGTCTGACTTTGTGAGCATTCATTTACCGCTGACAGACGCAACACGCCACATGATAGGCGCAAAGGAACTCGCGAAAATGAAGCCGGACGGAATCCTCATCAACACATCGCGAGGCCCTGTAATCGATGAGAAAGCATTAGCGGACGCGCTCGCACGTCATGTTATCGCCGGGGCAGGGCTTGACGTTTACGAGAATGAACCCAACGTAGAACCCGCGCTGAAGACTCTGCGGAATGTCGTATTGCTTCCTCATATCGGGACGGCTACATTCGGCACCCGCAAGGAGATGGGCTTCATGGTGATACGGAACATTGAGGCCGTATTCGCCGGGAAAGAGCCTCCGCAGATGGTGAGAGTTTCATGAATGCTGAGGAACTGAGGAAATTATTGCTGCCCCGCCCGGAGGACATGCACAAAGGATTCCGGGGAAGGCTGCTTATTGCCGGGGGGTCATTGCGTTATCCCGGCGCCCCTGCTTTGAGCGCGCTGGGTGCTTTGAGGAGCGGAGCGGGAGTCGTAACCCTTCTGTCGTTGCAGAGTGTCTGCACTGTATGCGCTGCCCGTCTTCCTGAGGTGATTTACTGCTTTGATGATGACGCGTTCCGCTGGAAGGACGTAGCATTAGCACAGAAAAATATTGATGCTCTCGTGATTGGGCCGGGGCTTGACCGCAGTGTAGCCGCTGAGATTTTCACGTCCCGAATGTGGCGGGAATGGCCTGCGAAAATTCTTGTTGACGGGGACGGCCTGAACGCTTTAGCCTCATCGCGTGATGACATGAAACACAGGGCGGACGCTGTATTGACTCCTCATGAGGGGGAAGCTGGGCGGCTGTTAGGGATTCCAACGGCGCAGGTTCATGAGGACAGAGCCGGGGCAGTCCGTGAATTGTCCGAAAGATGGGGCTGTGTCGTGCTGAAGGGACATCATACGCTGATAGCCTCCGGGGAAAAGTTCGCAGAGATTCCCTACGGCGGGCCGGAATTGTCGGTGCCGGGGTCGGGCGATGTCCTGTCCGGGTGTATAGGGGCGTTCATGGCCGGGGGGCTTGAGGCGTTCGAGGCGGCTGTTCTTGGAGCGTCAGTACACGGCCTTGCGGGTGAACTTCTTGCGCGTGAAGGTGTTGACGGTGTATTAGCGTCAGAAATCGCCAACATGATTCGCAGAGTCATTCATGGCCTGAGAGCTGGAAAATGACGTACAGACGAAAGCGCGTTGACTGGGACGCAGAAATCCGAAAGACTGAGAATATCCGCCGGAAAGGTTTATTGATGAGCGTGCTTAGTTTCGGAATGGCTGTAGCGTTCATATTCGGGATAAGCCGTTCAACGGGGGCTGATGTCGAAATTCCCCGGACGGTTTTATTTGCCGTGATATTCTGCGTGTCATGCGTTGTACTCCGCGTAATCATGAAGCACCGTGCCGAAAAACGCAGCCGCAAAAATGATGACTGAGTCAGGAATCTACATATCCCGCTCGGAGGAGGACACCCGGAAATTCGGCCATGATTTTGCCGGGACTCTTTCGGGCGGTGATGTCGTTCTCCTTTTCGGGGACTTAGGCGCGGGGAAAACGGTATTTGTGCGGGGAGTGTGCGAGGCTTTCGGGATTTCGGGAGTCCGCAGTCCTTCTTTCACGCTGGTGAATGAGTATGAGTCGCCGTCCGGGATTTTCGTCATTCATGCTGACTTGTACAGGCTTGACCCTGACGGAGTGAGCGCAACGGGACTCGATGAATACGCCGGGGATGATGACAGTATTCTTTTTGTCGAATGGCCTGACAGATGGACGAATCCCCCGGCAAATTCGGTGAGGGTATATTTTGAGTCGACAAGCGAGAACGAACGCAGAATCAGAGTCGAAAGGGGGATTTCACGGTGAATATTCTTGCGGTTGAATGCTGCCTGAAACTTACGGGGGCGGCGTTGTCTGTTGACGGGAAAATTTCCGGCAGTGTACAGGAGGATTGCGGACGTAAGCAGACATCAGAGCTTCCCCGGATGTGTGAGTCTCTCATTCACGGCGCGGGACTCACATGGCCGGACTTGGACTATATCGCCCTCACGAACGGCCCGGGATATTTCACTGGTATACGGGTCGGAGCGGCTTATGCTTCCGGGATTGCTTACGCTTCAGGCGCGGAGGTTATTCCCGTCTCAACATTAGAGCTTCTCCCGTACACCTACAGGAAGACTCACGGCGGGGGCGGTAAAATTCTGACGGTGATATACGCCGGACACGGTTTCGTTTATGCCTCGTGTGAAGGATTCTTGAAGGCCGGGGAATATTCACATGAGTCGGTTCTCTCGTGGCTTGGTGAAAATCCTGACGCTGTAACAATCTCCGATGACCCCGAACGCACAGCCCTTGACGCTGAAATTTTGCGTGTCAAGCCTGATGTAACGGACTTGTGCGAGATTGCCCGCTGTAATCTGAACATGTCAGTAAGTCCCGGAAGTCTCAAAATCTGCTACTATCGCGCCCCGCAGGGCGTAAATTAACAGGAAGGTTGATACAAATATGAATGTTGCGTTGATTGTTGATTGTGTGCTGGGAATTATCCTGATATTTTTCCTTTACCGGGGACTCATCAACGGTTTTTCCGGCGAGGTTATCGGGCTTGTAGGGTTCTTTGTGAGTACGTTCTGCGCGTGGAAATTCTGCGACCCTGCCGCGGAGCTTGCTATGCGCTATATCAATGACCCGAATTTTGACCGCAATATGCTGTCCCTTGTCTGCTCGCTGGGAATTTTCTTCACGGTTCAGATTATATTCGCGGTTATCAGCTTGATTCTGTCATATGTCGTGAAGGTTACGCGGCTTTCCGTTACGGATCATGTTTTCGGGATGATTGCGGGCTTCCTGAAGGCCGCTTTTATCACGGTGATAGTGTACGCGCTCCTGTCATCATTCCCGAAATTGATTCCGACTGAATGGATGTCTCAAAGCTGGTTCATGAAGGGAGCTTCTTTTGTGTGGCCGCCAGTCCGGGACTTGTTGCAGGAACACGGCATAATAGACTTCACTGCGCTGACGGGCGGAATGTAGATGATAATATCAGACAGCACAGCAGAAATATTAGAGCTGGGAAAAAACTTGCTCCCCTTCCGTGAAAGACTGCGAGGCGGATTAGGGGAGTTAATTTTGTCATCGCTGAAACCCGCCGGGGATTTCGACTCTCTCCGTGAACGCTCGAAATTATTGCGCGAATGGCTCGACATGACCGACCACAGCGGGGAGTTTGCGTTCAGCGCGGGACTTGACGCAGTGTCGGTGATGTTCCCGGGCGCGAAAAGGAGCGGAATTTTGTCGGGCGAGGAACTATTGAAGGTTCGTGCCGTCCTCAATTGCGCGAAAAGAATCCGTGAAGGACTCGCGGAAGTCTCGAAAGATTACGGGGCTGTTGACGCACTAAGACGGAGCATAGGAGATTTCACGCCGGAGATTGACGCTCTGAATGTTGTTGAGGACTCCGGCAGACTCTCGGACAACTCATCGCACCGGCTCTCAGTCATCCGGGAGGAACTCGAAAATCTCAAGCGTACAGGCAGACGAATCGCGCAGAAACTTCTTGAGGACTCCGACATCACCAACATGTTGCAGGAACGCTCGCTGTCATGGCGTGAAGGTAGATTCTTGATGCTGGTACGTCAGGAATATATCAACCGATTTCCGGGGCTTGCTGTTGAACGTTCAGCGTCAGGAAATTCCGTATACATGGAGCCGAAATCATTATCACGAGTCAACAACGATTTAATCATCAAGACAAAGGACGAGCAAGACGAGGAAGGATTAATCCTTCTCGAACTCACTCGAAAAATTTTGTCCCGCGAAAATGCCATCATCAACGCCGAAAAAGTAATAGGAACGTTAGACCTTCTATGTGTCTGCGATGATTTAATCCGTAATAAACACTGGGTAATCCCGGAGCTGTCAGCAAAAAAATTCTTCCGTCTCATTGATACCCGTCATCCAATGCTCAAAGATAAGGCCGTCCCTGTTTCAGTGTCATGCGGCGAAAACTTTTCGACACTCGTCATCACAGGCTCAAACACGGGCGGGAAAACAGTAACCCTCAAAACTGCCGGGGTAATGATCGCTCTTGCGTGGATGGGACTCCCTTTGCCTGCGCGGGACGGTACAGCAATCGGGACATTTGACGCGATATTTGAGGACATCGGCGATGAACAGAGCATAGAGCAGAATTTATCGACATTCAGCGCGCACCTTCAGAAGATCATTCACATTCTCAGGGAGGCGACAGACTCATCACTCGTTTTGCTTGACGAACTCGGAGCAGGCACAGACCCTCACGAGGGAGCCGCGTTAGGCGTGGCGATTCTTGAGACGCTGAAGCAAAAAGGCTGTATCACCCTCGCAACAACCCATCACAATCCCATAAAGCAGTATGCATTGACGACAGAAGGAGTCGAGACAGCCAGCATGGAATTTGACATACAGAAATTACAGCCGACATACAGACTCTTGATGGGCATTCCCGGACGGAGCAGCGCATTATTGATTGCACGGCGTTACGGAATGCCGGAGGAAGTATTGAGACTGGCGCAGGGGGAATTAGACTCGCGGGAAGTTACAGCTGAGGACATAATGAGCGAGCTTAACGAACGAAAAGCCGCCCTTGACACAGCAGAAAGACAGGTACACACGGCCATGAAGGAAGCGGAAGACCTCAAGCGGGCGTATCAGTCAAGAGTGAAGGAGATTGACACTCAGCGCGACAAAATCATGCAGGCCGCAGACCGTAAAGCCGAAAAATTTATCTCACAGGCTGAGGAAACATCAAAGGAAATTATACGCAGTGTTGAAGAGTCAGCAAGGGACATCGCCCGGAAAGGCTACAACGTGAAAAGAAGAGAGCTAAAAACTTTGCGCGGGGTAATCGACAAACGGCACCAGAAACGCACCGAGCGCGAAATTCAGAACAGCCCGAAACCCTTTGAGCCTGCACCCGGAGTTACAGCGATGGTAGCAGGAAGCGGCATTGTAGGAATCATCAACGAGATTCGCAACGGACGCGCCTACATGACCGCCGGGCCTATGAGCGTTGACGTTCCATTGAGCCAGCTTATTGCCACCGACAAGAAAGCACAGGTCGCGACTCCTCCTGCTGACACAACGAGACTCCCCCGCCCTGAAACAGTCCCGTCGTCCATAATGGTGCGGGGAATGCTCGTAGCTGAGGCACTGCCCCTAGTGGCGAGCTATCTCGATAAGGCGTACAGGTCGAATCATTCTGTTGTTACTGTGATTCATGGCCGGGGTGAAGGAATTTTGCGGAGAGAAGTACACGCGCTGCTGTCGAGGCTGAATTACGTCAAAAGCTATCGGCTTGGCTCTGAGGGTGAAGGGGGCTACGGAGTAACAATAGTAGAGTTCAAATAGGGCGTAAATCCCGCGCCTAACATGATACAATGACAATCAACAAATTAATCCCAGCAAAGGAGGAAAAATTTACCACATGTACAAACCCATAAAGGTGAACAAAGATACATGGTGGCTCGGAGTGAATGATCATGAGACTGACTTGTTCGAGTCTCTCTGGCCATTGCCGCAGGGAGTCGCCTACAACGCTTACGCCGTACTAGGGACGACAGCAACCGCCGCGATTGACACGGTGAAAGGCCCGTACCTTGACGATTACGTGAACAAGCTGACTCAGGCACTGGGACACAGGACGCTGAATTATCTTGTCGTGAATCACATGGAGCCTGACCACGCCGGACTCATTTCGCAGCTCAAATCCGTATGGCCGTCGCTGAAATTTATCGGCAACGCTAAAACTATTCCCATGCTCAAAGGCTATCACGGAATAACGGACGATGTTATAACGGTGAAGGACGGAGACACATTAGACCTCGGCGGGCATGTCCTGAGATTCTTTACTGTACCTATGCTGCACTGGCCTGAAAGCATGGTTACGTTTGACACAACAACGGGCGTATTGTTCTCGAATGACTCATTCGGCGGATTCGGGGCGCATGACGGCGGAATCTTTGACGACCAGAAAAACCCGGCCCGCTGGGAAGATGAGATGCTGAGATATTACGCCTGCATTGTCGCGAAATACTCGAACATTGTCCAAGTCGCGCTAAAGAAACTCGGCGGACTCCCAATCGCAAACATTTTCCCGTCTCACGGTACACTCTTCAGGAAGGACATAAAGAAAGTAATCTCACTTTATGACAAATGGAGCAAATACGAGGGCGAGAAAGGCGCGGTAGTTGCTTACGGCTCAATGTACGGAAACACGCGGAAAATGGCGGAGGCTGTCTGCACGGGGCTGTCGTCAGCAGGAATTGAGGATGTCAGAGTCTACGATGTATCACGCACAGACCCTTCATATATTCTGCGGGACATTTGGCGGTTCAGGGGATTCGCGCTCATGGCCTGCACGTATAACACGCTGCTGTTTCCCCCGATGGAGGCATTATGCGCCAAGCTGTTAAACCGTATGCCAAAGAACAAGACGCTGGGAATCGCTGGGAGCTACTCATGGAGCAAGGGAGCATTAACCGCCCTGAAGGATTACGCCGAGAAAAGCAAGCTGACTCTTGTCGGGCCTGAAGTAGAAGTGTATACGTCCCCGACACCTGATGACCTCGACAAACTTTGCGAGATGGGCGCGAATCTGGGAGAAGCGGTAAAGGCATGAGCGGGTACGTTACGAGGCCGAAGCGCGATAATGAATTGTGGCTGAGTGAGTACAGCTCCGATAATCTCAAGCTCTCAATGCGCGTAAAGTCTCTCATTCACACGGAGAAAACGCCGTACCAGGATTTATTGATTGCTGACACCTACGAATATGGCCGGACTCTTATGCTTGACGGCGCGTATCAGCTCACGGAAAAAGACGAGTTCACGTACTCCGAAATGATGTCGCATGTACCGATTTGCGCTCACCCTGACCCGCAGAATGTCATGATTATCGGCGGCGGGGACGGTGCAATAATGCGCGAGGTTCTGAAGCATTCGTGCGTGAGGAAATGCACATTGATTGACATTGACGAGAGAGTCATAGAGTCGTCAAAGAAATATCTTCCTTTCGCGGGCTGCTCGTTCAGTGATTCGCGGGCTGATGTGAAATGTATGGACGCAATGAAATATATCCGTGAGACTGGCGAACGCTATGATGTTGTGATTGTTGACAGCACTGACCCTGTAGACTTTGCCGCGGGATTATTTCAGGCGGGGTTCTATGATGATGTCAAACGTGTGATGACGGACTCGGCCATGCTGACGGAATTAACCGAGTCGCCGTTCACTGACACGGATTTGATGACCCAGGCGATTCGGGAGATGAGGAAAGTTTTTCCCTGTGTCCGAATGTACTGGGGAGTAGTGCCTACGTACCCTTCCGGGATGTGGACATACGGAATAGCGTCAATGCGTGAGACTGATTTCGCGCCTGCCAGGACAGTAACGCCGACAAAGTATTACACGAACGAGATTCACCGGGCGAGCTTTGTGCTTCCTCCGTTTCTTGAGGAGCTTATACGGTGAGAACGGGAAAAAATCCCCCTTGCGGAAAACGTGAGGGGGGAAATTCTTTAGGAGCAATAGCTAGATGTCGATAAAGTGCAAATTCGTGTAAAATCATGCTATGAAAAATATATCCCGGCATAAAGCATATAAAGTCGAGCTGAAGCCGATAATCGAGCAAATACAAATCATCGAGCGGACTATAGGCGTATGCAGGTATGTCTATAATCTTTTCATAGGCGTAAACAGGGATAATTACCGTAACAGCACACAGGGATATATGTCCGGTTATGATTTCTCAAAATGGCTGAACAACGATTACAGGAAGGCCAATTCTGATAAATTATGGATATGGGAAGTATCGTCCAAAGCTGTGAAGAAATCCATAATGAACGCAGATACAGCTTACAAGAAATTCATGAAAGGCAATGCGGGATTTCCGAATTTCAAGCGCAGAAACGGACGGCAAGTGAGCATGTATTTACCGCGCAACAATCCCAAAGACATAATGACAGAACGGCATCGGGCAAAAATTCCGACATTAGGCTGGGTGCGTATCAAAGAATATGGCTATATCCCGCGTCAGGGCAAAGCAATTAGTGTAACAATTACGAAACGGGCAGGAAGATATTTTGCTTCATTCCTGTTTGAGACAAATACAGCAATCCCAGTAAGCCCAATGCAATCTGAAAGCATAGGAATTGACTTAGGCGTGAAAAGTTTTGCGGTAATCTCGGACGGCAGGAATTACCCGAATATCAATAAGTCCCCAAAGGCAAGGAAATTAATCAAGAGGCTGAAGCGTGAACAGCGAAAATTTTCGCGCAAGATACAGAGATTATTACAACGAAAGGAGGAAACTGCGAGTAAAAAGTGTAAACGTTCAAACCTAGACAAGCAAAGGCTGAAAGTACAGCGGGCGTATATGAGACTAGCTAACAAACGTCATGACTATATAAACAAAACTGTACATGAGATAGTAAGCAGACGGCCTGAATATATCACGATAGAAGACTTGAACGTGTCGGGAATGCTGAAGAACCGCCATTTATCACGGGCAATAGCTGAATGTGAGTTTTATTACTTCCGCGCATTGCTTGAACGTAAGTGCCGTGAGTACGGAATAGAGCTGCGAATAGTAGACAGATTTTATGCAAGCAGTAAAACGTGTTCCCGATGTGGACATATCAAGAAGGATTTGAAGCTGTCAGACCGTGTATATGAGTGTACAGAATGCGGATTAGTGATTGACCGAGATTATAACGCCGCATTAAATTTGAGAAGCTGTAAGAAATATAATACCGCTGGCTGGGCGGGAATTAAAGCCTCTGGACTGTCGGACAAGCCTTAGTAGCATATGCGAAAAGGGACAGGATGAACGAGGAATAATCGAAAGAGTGTTAGCAACACAAAATTACACTTTTTACGTAGCAGGTGAAATTATGAGCATAGCAAGCAACTTCAGGACGTTTCACGGGCTTCTCTCTGAGGGGAAATACGGCGCGTTGTCGTGGAAAATATTATCTAAAATTTTACCGGGAAGAAGCGCAAGGAACATGATATACTTCTCTCTCCGCAGAAAGTACAGCCCGCTAATATCCGCGCATAAATCAGCAGAATTACTCAGCCCGGGGGGAGGGGTATGACGGTAAGATTTAGCGTTTATGGCTTCAGGGAGAAGAGAACGCCCCGGAAGTCTGCAAAGCCTGCCTTAGGTCATTGCGTTACTGGCATTCCGACAAAAAGATTATCACACTCGACAAGAACAACATCTCAGATTACATTAACCTTCCCGGCTACATCATCGACAAGCACGAAAAAGGCATTATCTCTCACGCACATTACAGCGACATAATCAGAGCAGAGCTTCTCACACAGCACGGCGGGACATGGATTGACGCTACTGTTTACTGCACAGGGCGGAAATTCGGGGACATTATGCGGCTTCCTCTTTTCGTGTACCAGACGAAAAGTTATTCCTGCGTTGCCTCAAGCTGGTTCATTGTCTCGGACGCTCATAACCCGATAATCACTCTCACGAGGGATTTATTGTTCCAGTACTGGAAGGATTATGACTACCTGATACATTATTTCCTGTTTCACATGTTCTTCAAGATGGCGACAGAAGCATACCCGGACGAATGGAGCAAGGTTCCGTATTTCTCAAACCTTCCCCCGCACGAAATGCAGCACTCTATGTATGACGATTATTCTGATGACAGGATGAAATATTTTGCGGGGATAAGCGACTTCCACAAGCTGACATATGTCAAGCCGGAAAAGCTGACTCCCTCGTCAATTCTTCAGCACGTCATAGACTCGTACAGGTGAAAAAGAATCCCCCTTGCGTTTTTTCACAGGGGGGAAAATTTATGCCCTTTCCATGATATATTTCACAGTCTCATCAACAGAAATATTCACCTGAGTCCCGTCAGCAAGATTCTTCACTGTAACCGCATTATTCGCCCTCTCGTCAGCACCGACAATACACGCAAACCTGCAAGCCCCCGCCGCTTTCATCTGAGACTTGAAGCCCCGCCCGGCAGTGTCGCACTCAGCAGAGACTCCCGCCTTCCTCAAATCGTATGTGAGAGCCTGTATCATTCCCCGCGACTCGTCATCCATCGCGATGCAGTACACAGCGACTCCGGGAAGCTCGCCGAATGAGCAGCCTTGCTCCTCCATTACCAGCGCAACACGGTCAAGCCCGCACGCGAATCCCACGCCCGGAATTTTCGCCTTCCCTCCGCCGACTGCCTGCGATAAATTGTCGTAACGTCCTCCCCCGGCTACGGCGTTCTGCGCTCCCAAGTCCCCGGATAATATCTCGTAGGCCGTTTTCGTGTAGTAGTCGAGTCCCCGCACTAGCCTTTTGTTGATTGTGTACGTGAAGCCGAGACGTTCGAGTCCTTCTTTGACCTGCGCAAAATGCTCGCGGCATTCATCACAGAGAGAGCCGAAAATGTCAGGGGCAGAGTCGGCGACATGGCCGCATGACTCGTTCTTGCAGTCGAGAATCCGCAGGGGGTTGCGGTTCAGCCTGTCCCGGCATGTGTCGCAGAGGGAGTCAATATTGGCGGTGAAGTGTTCTATGAGCTTCTGACGGTAAACGGGGCGGCACTTTTCACAGCCAACGGAGTTAATGACGACTTCAAGATTCTTGAGTCCCAATCTCCTGAATAATTCTATGCTGAGGGATATTATTTCGACATCTGCCATTGCGCCGGAGACTCCGAGATATTCCGCGTCAATCTGGTAAAACTGTCTGTAGCGTCCTTTCTGCGGCCTCTCGTAGCGGAACATCGGCCCCCAGCTCCACAGCTTTGCCCCTGCTCCCCTCGCGCATAAATTATTCTCGACAGCAGAGCGCATTACCCCGGCTGTAGCTTCCGGCCTTAGTGTTATGCTCCGTCCGCCGCGGTCGGTGAACGTGTACATTTCTTTCTCTACGATGTCTGTAGTTTCTCCCACGCCCCGCGAAAATAATTCCGTATGCTCGAACACAGGCAGGTGAATCTCGCTGAACCCGAAATCCCTCATCGTTTGCGACGCTGTATTGATTATGTATGACCACTTCCACGACTCTGCGGGAAGTATGTCGCGTGTTCCCCTAGGTGCTGTAATTTCCGGCATGATTAATCACTCCTCGTTTGTGTGTGCAGTAAAGTATAGCGCAGAGGCAAAATTACTCTCCCTGAAAAAAGTTTTTCCATGCTGGTATAATTTTCACGCTGGCTTTTGGGTGGGTACTTCGGAAAATAATCCCATAAATCAATCTCACTAATTATGAATCTCAAAGGGAGGTTTTAATTTGCAGGATATATTCTTCACACAGCGGAAAAGGTTCGGTGAAATTCTCCGCGAGTACGATCTCGTGAGTCAGGACTCCCTAGACAAAGCATTAATGCTTCAGAAATCTTCCGACAAGCGACTGGGCGAAATACTCGTGTCTCTCGGAGCTTTGACCCCGACTCAGGTGGCCGAGACTCTCGCCGTTCAGCTTGAGCTTCAGTTCATACAGCTTGACCGCTATCAGCCCGAAGACGAAGCCATCAAGATGATTCCCCGCAACGTAGCAGAAAGACTCCAGCTCATTCCCCTAAAACTTGATGACGATGATACCCTTCTTGTTACCATGTCTGACCCCCTCGACCTTCCCGCGCAGGACGAAATAAAGCTCCTCACAGGCCATGACCTGAGAATAGCCACATCCGGCGGAGATGACATTTCCCGAAACCTGTCGAGAATGTACGACTTCACCGCAAACGTTCAGGGGGCAATGACTGACACATTCGATGCCGGAGACGTATACACCCCGCTTGCCGCCACGACAACGACAATGAACCCGGACGACGCTCCCCTTGTCGAACTCGTGAACAGTGCCATTCAGCAGGCAGTGAGGGAGAACGCCTCAGATATTCATTTCGAGGCTTACGAGCAGATGAGCCGCATAAGATTCCGCGTTGACGGCCAGCTCTATATACATAACCAGTACCCCGCTGTAGTTCAGCCCGCTGTCATATCACGACTCAAGATCATGGCCGGGATGGACATCGCAGAAAAACGAAAGCCGCAGGACGGCAGAATACTCACGATTATTGACGGGCGGCACATAGATTTGCGCGTAAGCTCACTTCCCACAATGAGCGGTGAGAAAGTCGTCCTCCGTATTCTTGACAGGGATCATTCATTCGTTGAGCTTGAACGACTCGGACTCGATGATGACGACATGGAGCATATCAAGAAATTCTGCGAGACTCCATGGGGCATGATGCTTGCCACAGGCCCGACAGGCTCCGGGAAGTCAACTACCCTTTATTCCATGCTCAGGCAGATAAGCCATCCCGACATCAACATCATCACCGTAGAAGACCCCGTAGAGTTCTACATTCCCGGAATAAATCAGGTCAACGTAAACGAGAAAGCCGGACTCACTTTCGACTCTGCTCTGCGCTCAATCCTGCGTCAAGACCCCGACAAAATCATGATAGGAGAGATTCGCGACACACCTACAGCGCAGATTGCTATACGCTCGGCACTGACGGGACATTTCGTGCTGTCGTCCCTTCACACTAATGACGCTCCGAGCGCGGCGGTTCGTATGATTGACATGGGAGTCGCTCCCTTCCTGCTTGCGGCTTCTTTGACCGGGGTAATTGCACAGCGTCTTGTGCGGTGCCTCTGCCCTAACTGCAAGGAAGAGTACGAAATTGACGAGGTAATGTGCGACAGGCTCAAAATCCCTCACGGAACTACGGCATTCAAGCCGGTGGGATGCCCTAACTGCCGGCACGGTTACAGGGGCAGGCGCGGAATATATGAGATTCTCGTGCTGAATGACCATCTGCGCGAAATGATAATCAAAGGCGCGGACGCTATGGAGCTTAGGAGCGCGGCAATAGAGGACGGCATGAAGACACTGCGACAGGCCGGAATTAATGCGGCGATTGCGGGATATACATCACTGGAGGAGATATTAAGTGCCACAATTTGACAACCCAGCATTAGAGGAATTAATCAGGCTTGCGATAAAGGACGGGGCAAGCGACATTCATTTAAGCTCAGGCTGTTTCCCTGCGCTGAGGATTCACGGAGAACTGAACTACATAGAGTCGTCAGAAATTTTCACGCGGGAAGCACTCGAAAAGTTTATCAGCGAGATTCTCACGGACGCACAGCTTGAACGCTTCACTAGGACGGGCGATCTTGATTTCGCGTTCGTGTATGAGACTCAGCGTTTCAGGGGCAGTGCGTACAGGGAAATGAACGGAGTCTCACTGACATTCAGACTTGTGCCGACAGAGATTCGGACTCTCGATGAGCTTGGACTCCCTCCGATTCTCAAAACGATGTCCCAGAAGCACCGCGGACTTTTCCTCGCCACAGGCCCGACAGGACACGGCAAAAGCTCAACCCTTGCGGCCATAATCAGCGAGATAAATCACAACCGCAAAGCCCATATCGTAACCATAGAAGACCCGATAGAGTACGTACATACCCCGGCGATGTCAGTCATACATCAGCGCGAAATCGGCCATGACACCGAGAATTTCGCCTCCGGGATTCGGCATGTTCTGAGGCAGGACCCGGATGTTATCATGATCGGAGAAATGAGAGACCTTGAGACTATCGGCGCGGCTGTTACGGCGGCTGAAACGGGGCATCTTGTTTTCGGGACACTCCATACTCAGGACGCTTCACAGTCGATAGAAAGAATCGTTGACGTTTTCCCCCCTCACCAGCAGAATCAAATCAGGCTTCAGCTTGCGTATACCCTGCTGGGAATCTGCTCGCAGCAGCTTATTCCCCGCGATGACATAAAGGGCAGAGTTTGCGCTACTGAAATAATGATTACGACTCCGGCGATAAGGGCAAGCATACGCGAGGGGAAAATCAGCAGTATACGAAATGCCATGCTCACGGGGATGAGTTTCGGAATGCACACGATGGAGCAGGATTTAGTGAGATGGATAAAATCCGGGAAGATTTCACGGTCAACAGGAAAAAGCTACGCATATGACCAGGGCGAAATTGATCGGGTATTATCGGCAGGGATTTAGGGCGGGGGTGATACGGGATGAAGTTCAAGTACCGGGCGAGGGCTTCAAGCGGCGAAATGGTAGAAGGCACTGTTGAGGCGGACGACCAGAAAAGCGCACTCAGCCAGCTACGCGGGGAAGGGATGATTGTCATCAACCTTAACGCGCAGGGCGGAGGCTCTTCACAGTCTCAGACATTACAGGCACCGAAAACGCAGAAGAGTTCCGGCGGAATGTCCCTGAAGGCATTAATGAACATCGACATAGGCGCGATTCTCTCCGGCGGAAAAGTCCCCCTCAAAGTGTTAATGGTATTCTTCCGGCAGCTTGCCACAATGGAAATGGCCGGACTCAGCCTCGCGACATCAATAGACGTTATAGCGGGCGGGGAAAAGAATCTGACACTCCGAAACGCCCTGCAGAACATCAAGAACAGGTTAGACAGAGGAATGCCCCTGAGTCAGGCAATGAGTCAGGAAAGAGCCTTCAGCACACTGATAATATCGCTGATTCAGGCGGGCGAGGAAGGCGGACTCTTAGGTCAGGCACTTGAGCAGTCAGCAACATTGCTTGAGAAACAGGAACAATTACGCAGCAAAATACGCAGTGCGATGTTCTATCCGTCATTCGTAATGATATTCGCCGTGGGCATATTGATACTGTTCTTTATGTTCCTCGTACCTAAGTTTCAGGAGACATTCGCCGCGCTGAACATAGAGCTTCCGCAGATAACTCTGGTAATGTTCGGCATAGGCGAATGGTTTTCTCACAACTGGTACATAGTCGCAGGCGTTTTTGTTGCGATAATAGGCGGGCTTATTTTCCTGTCGACAAACAAAGCCACAAAGCCAACGATGGACAGAATAAAGCTGAAGATTCCCGTCATGAAGGATCTTGTCATGAAGGCGGCAATGGCACGCTCAAGCCGGACTCTTTCGGCACTGACCAGCGCGGGAGTTCCAATCGTGAGAGGACTCGAAATGGCAGAAGGCACAGCGGGCAACAAGGCAGTTGAGGATGGCTACAATTCACTGCGGCAGGGGGTAATCAGGGGAATATCATTAGGAGACGCGGCGAGGCAGGCAAAAATATTCCCGGTGTTAGTTTCGCAGATGATGAGAATCGGCGAGGAGACCGGGCATCTTGACAACATGCTAGAGCGAGTCGCGACATGGTACGACCAAGAATTAGACGAACAAGTGAAGGCTACAGTGTCATTGCTTGAGCCTATGCTGATTGTGTTTGTCGGGGGAATAATCGCGATAATAGCGATCTCGATATTTGCGCCTGTAACGTCAGCAATAGTACAGCTGTCATAAAAATTCATAGAGGTGATAATCATGAAGAATCACAAAGGCTTCTCGCTCGTGGAATTGATAATAGTGATAGTGGTAATCGGCATATTGTCATCCATGTTCATGCTGTCAAGCTCTGAGTCACTCTCAAACGCAAGCGCAAACAACATCATAACGAACCTGCGTAATTTCTCGATGGCGGCCATGGCATATTACACCGACAACATTGACACATTCGGCAAAACTCCGAACAAGACAATTTCCCTGAGCGATGTTACGCCGTACATGCACAACGAAGGCAATGTACCCGACAAGGACAACTACATAGTTAAGAACAGCTCCGGGACATGGTGGGCCGGGTATAGTGTCGCAGGAATAGCGGACGGCCCGAAAGTCCGCGGCAAACTTCAAGCCCACGCTGAAGAGTACGGACTCAGAGGAAGCGGCAACGACACTCCCCCCGCAAAGGGCGTAACAGCATACTACAAGAGTACCGACAAATACGTGTGGATTCAGATACGGTCAAGCAGAAATTAACGCTTTCAGGGAAACGGAATGCCCTCGGAGAAATTTCCGGGGGCGTTTTTTGTGCCGGGTGTTAAAGTATAATTAGCCCGGAAGGAGTGAAGACACATGAGGGAACGCGGAGGCTTCAAAGCGTACAAAGGTGGCGCGGAAATATGGAGGCATTCGGGGAAAGACATACCGCCGGGGACTTTGCGTAAAATATTCAGGGAGGCAGGAATAAAATGAAATACGAATATCCGGCAGTAATAAGTTATGATTTCAACGATAAAATATACTACGTTGATTTTCCCGGCATGAGCAACTGTTTCACGGACGGAGAGACTCTGCGCGAGGCTCTCGATAACGCCGAAGTGTATTGAACCTTATGCTTCTTAACGCGGAAAAACGCGGGCTTGATATTCCTGAAGCCGCAAAAATTGAGGATATACAGCTCAGAGCCGGAGAAATTATAGCTATGGTGAAAGCAGACACGGAATTATATTCCCAAATAGCAGTGTAAAAGGACGTGGAAAAATGGCAATCGTACAAATAGTGCAGTGGGACGACAGCATAAACTCAAACGATGTACTAGCGTGGCGGTATGTCGACAAAAAAAACCCCGCAAAAAGTGATGAGTTAGGCAACTGGACTCAGCTCGTTGTGCGCGAGACTCAAGAGGCGATACTCTTCAGGGACGGCCAGGCGTTAGACCTGTTCGGCGCGGGGCGGCATACCCTCTCAACAAGCAACATACCCATGCTGGGACGGCTCATCAATCTTGCTACAGGCGGTGAGAGTGCGTTCAAGGCGGCCGTGTGGTTCGTCAACAAAGTCGACATCCCCGACATAAAATGGGGGACTCAGAATCCCATCATGCTCAAAGATCCCGAGTACCAGATTCCCATATACGTTCGTGCGTTCGGGCAGTTCGGGATTCGCGTGGACAACAGCCGGCAGTTTGTGCTGAAACTTTCGGGGAACAAGTCATCAATCACACGCAATGAAGTCGCAGAATACTTCAAGGGCCTTATACTTTCTCGAATGGGCGACATGATAGCGACATACATAGCCCACAAGAAGATTAACATTTTCGAGATTTCCGCATATCTTGATGACATGTCAAGAGAAGCTGTTGACAGAATCCGCCCGGAATTGTCGCTTTATGGGATTGAGCCGCTTAATTTCTATTTCGGCTCGGTGAATGTTGCGGACGATGACGAGGCCATGAAGAAGCTGAAATCGGCAATGGCTGAACGAGCAAGCATGAATGTTATGGGAACGAGCTACCAGCAGAAACGCTCCTTTGACGTGATGGAGTCAGCCGCGAAAAACGAGGGCGGCGGCTCACTCATGGGCGCGGGAATGGGACTCGGCGCGGGCATGGGCATGGGCGGCGCGTTCGGACAAATGGCGGCTCAAATGGGACAGTACATCAATCCGAATAACCCGGCTCCGGCTCCGAATCCGTCAGCACCTTCAGCGGCTCCAACGGCGAATCCTTCAGGGGCGGTATGCCCTTCATGCGGTCAGGGAGTCCCTGCGGGCGCAAAATTCTGCATGAACTGCGGGGCTAAACTCGTCTGCACAAACTGCGGGAATCCATTAGTCCCCGGCGCGAAATTCTGCCCTAATTGTGGCCAAAAGATATAGAGGAGTGATTGTTACGATGGGAAAATTCTTCAGCAAGATTCGCCAGGTCATGAATATATTTCTGATTATGGCGTTAATCGGAGTCGCGGCGGCCTTCTTTGCGTACTACCTTACGACCCCGGAGCAGCGCGGGCAAACGTTTTGGATCTCTGCGGGATTCTTGCTCTTTGCGCTTGTTCTTGAGACGTTAATTTTTGCGGGAATAGCTTGGCGGGGCAACAATGGGAAAAATGTCCCCGTGAGTTTCTCGAAAGCCATAATCGGCGGGGTATACTTCCTGTTCGTGATTGTCGTTGCTATATGGTGCGCTTATGCCTCGTGGACTGTTACGCGGTATATACTCGTTCATGTCGGTGGGCTTGTAGTGTTCCTTGTGCCGATGGGACTAATCAACATGGCCGAATTGAAACTGTCGAACGCTGAGTCCCGTCAGCAGGCAGAAGGCCGGGTGAATATCGCGTCAATGTCATCACGTATAGGCTATATTGTTGACGAGATGAGGGCGGCGGGAATGTCTCAGGAGGCTATATCGCAGGTGATGAGGTTCGCCGAGTCCGTGAAGTATTCTGACCCTTCCCCCGCAAGCGGGAAACTTGAGCGGGGACTCGAAAACGCCGTGAAGGATATTGAGTCAGCCGCAAAGACTCAGGACTCCCAAGCTGTGATTAATGCGTGTTCCCTCGCTGAAAGGGCATTGCGCGAAAGAAACGATTACGTGAAGAACTCAAAGTAGACCGTAAGACAGAACGCCCCCGGAGAATATGCCGGGGGTTTTTGCTACACTTGCGGGGAAAACATGTTAATCTTTATCATTCTGTTGACCTGCGACTGAAGATAGCCCGCCCCGAAAAGTATCAGCATTACGCCTGACGGTGCTATGACGTTTACGGCCTGCGACTTTTCCATGAAGTTAGCGGCGTGTTCCTGAAGAATTTTCCGTGTGATAAACGCCAGCCATCCCGATGACAATATCACGAGAGCCAGCACAATATCAAAGACTGTATACGCTGTTTCCTCATCGACTCCGCTGACTATGTACTCTGAAATTTCCGGCGGCATGAGGAACAATCCTGCGTATAAAATTGCGAACACCGCCACAAGCCACGCGGGTAGTTTTGTTTTTGTGCTGAGGGAATTTAGCGGCTTCATTCTCAGCGCATACCAGCAGACCGAATATAATCCCAGTGTGAAAATATAAAGCACCGCGATAAACGACATTGCGACAAACTTCATGGCCGGGAGATTCTCAAGAGCCTTCCTCCGTTCGTCATCTTTCTTTTGCGACTCACGCTCCCGGAATTTCTCTTCACCGTAGGGCGTAACCGTCCCGCAGTAGGGGCATTTCTCGCAGGATATTTCGAGGGGTGCGCCGCATGAATGGCACTTATTCACCGTAAATCACTCTCACTTTCATGTGTAATAAAATACCCCGGCCATGACTTGAACCGGGGCTTATCCTAAAGGAGGTGCGCTGTATGATGTGCGCTTACTGTGCTAATTTCTTCAGCGACTCGACTCTTGCCTTCTGCGCCTCAACCTGTGCTTCAAGCGTGGCGAGCTGTTCCTCTTCTGCCTTTAGTGAGTTCTTGATCCTGTCCGAGAACTGAGCCGATACAGCCTTCAGAGCCTCGAAATCTTCCTTGAGGTTCGCGACATCGGGGAGGCCGCCTTTCTCTATCTTCTCGACTCTCTGCTCAAGCGTGGCCATTGCCGCTTTTACCTCGTCAAGTTTGGGCGTGAATTTGTTCTGCATTATCGTCCACATGATATTGAGAAGGACTATAACGCATACAACGCCGATGATAATTTTCTTTGTAGTGTCTGGTTTCTGAGGGGCTTTCTTGTCTTTCTGCGCGCTCATTGTGTCATTCCTCCGTCCATAAAGAAAAGAGGCCCGAATTAATGAGCCTCAATTCTAAGCAAACTTACTTCACTTCGACTTCTGCGCCGGCCTCAGCGAGCTTCTTGCGGATCTCTTCAGCCTCTTCCTTTGACACGCCTTCTTTGACGTTCTTGGGCGGGTTGTCAACGAGTTCTTTTGCTTCCTTCAGGCCGAGTGATGTAATCTCGCGCACTGCTTTGATGACTGCGATTTTGTTCGCGCCGGGTGCTTTGTAGACGACATCAAACTCTGTCTTCTCCTCTGCGGGTGCTGCTGCTGCTCCTGCTCCGGGCATGGCCGCCATCATAACGGGAGCCGCTGACGCTGATACGCCGAATTTCTCCTCAAGAGCCTTCACGAGTTCTGAAAGCTCAAGCACTGACATTGATTCGATAGCCTGGATGATTTCTTCTTTGGTCATAATAGATTTTTCCTCCGTAATAATATTTTGTTATGCTGCTGTTTCTTCCTTCTTTGCGCGAATCTGATCGAGGCATGTAACGAAATTCCTGATCGTACCCGCAAGAACGTTGACGAACCCCGAAATAGGCGCGGCGATTGTCCTGACGACCTGACCGCGGAGAGCTTCTTTTGACGGAAGATCCGCAAGTGCCATCACCTGTGCCAAGTTAAGCTGCTGATTTTCGAGCTGGCCTCCCTTGAGGATAAATGCCTTCTGCGTTTTGTCGTTCGCGTAATCCTTGAGGACTTTTGCGACGGCTACGGGGTCATCATAGCAGAGCGCGTAAATGTTCGGGCCTTTGGTCATTTCTTCGGGAAGCTCAGAGAGTCCCGCTTCTTTCATGGCGATTGCGAAAAGGGTATTTTTTGCGACTTTAAGCTCTCCGCCTGCCTCGCGCACCTTGTGCCTAAGCTCTGTACTCTGCGCGACTGTCATCCCGCGATATTCGGCGACAAAAACAGCCTTGGTCCGCGATAATTTTTCCTTCAGCCCGTCAACAAGACTGTATTTCACTTCTGCCGGCATGTTGTGTGTTTCACCTCCTTCAACAAAAACAAGCTCCGCCCATGATAACACAGGAGGAGCATTTTTACTCTCATTTCTCACTCCTGGGCAGGGTTGGAATATTAAGCGTGAAGCCCCTGCTGTCTTGGGAATATATTTATTTGTTGCTGTCGAAAATTTTTACAGTGCTGATAATGTCTATAGGGCTAATTCCTTCTGCGCTAATGCAGGGTCAACAGCGATTCCCGGTCCCATCGTTGAAGCTATTGCGATGCTTCTTACGTAAGTTCCTTTGACTGCGGCGGGTCTTGCTTTGTATATTGCCTGCAGCAACGCTTTCACATTGTCGTAAAGGTCATCAACGCTGAAATCACGTTTTCCGGCGGCGTTGTGAATGATTCCGGTCTTGTCGGCTCTGAACTCAACGCGCCCAGCTTTGATCTCTTTAACGGCGGCTGAAAGCTCAAATGTTACCGTGCCAGTTTTCGCGCTGGGCATGAGTCCGCGAGGGCCTAAGACTTTACCGAGACGACCAACAGACTTCATCATGTCGGGAGTCGCTATTACCGCGTCAAAGTCCATGAATCCGCCCTGAATCTGCTGAACGATGTCATCTCCGCCGACTATATCCGCTCCTGCGTCCTGAGCCTCTTTGATTTTCTCGCCCTGAGTGATTACGAGGACTCTTTTTGTTACGCCTGTACCGTGAGGAAGTGAGACCGTGCTTCTTACCTGCTGATCCGCGTGTTTCGGGTCAATCCCTAACCTTACGTGAACTTCTATGCTCTCGTTGAATTTCGCTGTTGAAATCTGCTTGAACAGCTCGACAGCCTCGCGGAGTCCGTATAATTTCCCCTCCTCGATTTTTGCGGCTGCTTCCCTGTAACGCTTGCTTCTCTTCATGTTTGTACCTCCTGCGGTGAATAACGGGGCAGATTTTTCCCCTTCCGCTGATTCTGTTACCCCTCCCTGCCCTTACGCAGTGGAGGCGACCCCTCCGCGACCCCTCCGCCCTCCGGGCACCTCCCCTTTCGCAGGGGAGGCAGGAACATGGGCGAGTCCCTCGTCCCCCATGCCAAGGGGGGATTAAGGGGGGTGAACCTACCAAGTGGATTTAGGGGGGTAGGGTGCTAGTCGGTGATTTCCAGACCCATTGAGCGCGCTGTGCCTTCTATCATCCTCATAGCGGCTTCAACGTCGTTTGCGTTAAGGTCTTTCATCTTCAGCTCGGCGATTTCCTTCACCTTTGCGCGGGCTAATTTTCCGACTTTCGTCTTGTTCGGGACTCCTGAGCCTGACTCAATCCCTGCCGCTTTCTTCAGCAGTACAGCCGCCGGGGGAGTCTTCAGCTCAAATGTGAAGCTCCTGTCAGCATACACCGTGATTACTGCCGGGATAACAAGTCCGGCCTGATCCTGTGTCTTTGCGTTGAACTGCTTGCAGAACTCCATAATATTCACGCCGTGCTGGCCTAACGCGGGGCCTACAGGGGGCGCGGGCGTTGCTTTTCCGGCGGGTAACTGCAATTTTACCTGCCCTACTACTTTCTTAGCCATGATAAAAATTTTCCTTTCTGTCTATTGCTTACGGCCTTATATTTTCTCTAAGGCTTTGTAATCCGTCTCAAGCACTGAGCCGCCGAGCATGTCGCTCTTGAATTTCACACGGCCTTTTTTCGCGTTTATTTCAACTACAGGGCCGGTGAATCCTTTCATGTCGCCTTCCGCAACTACCCTCACAGTGTCGCCGACTTTGAGATCCATTTCGACTCTGGGATTCTCGTCAGCCTTCTTCATGCCGGACATAATGCGGTCAACTTCTTCCTGCGACAGCGGCATAGGGTGAGTTCCCGCGCCGATAAAACCTGTTACTCCGGGCGTGTGCCTGACTGTGTACCATGACTGCTCATCGAGAACCATCTCAATCATCACATATCCGGGATAAAGTTTGCGGGTAACTTCGCGGCTTTTTCCGTCCTTCACGACAATGTTTGTCTCTGTCGGTATAAGAACGCTGAAGATTTTGTCCTGCATCTTCATGGCCTTTATGCGCTGAGTGAGGTCGTCCTTCACGCGCTTCTCATAGCTGGCGTACGTCTGAACGACATACCATTTTCGTTCGCCCGGCATGGCAGTTTAACCTAACAGCGCGCTGAAAAGCCACGCAAGAAGGAAATCAACCAGTCCCAGATAAAGCGACACGCACAGCGTGAACACTATTACGACTAGCGTCCAGTACCATATTTGTCTGCGCGTAGGCCATGTAACTTTTTTGAGTTCGGCTTTGGCTTCACGGATGAAGTTCATTAGCGAAGACATTTTTGTGGGTTTCTCTGCTGATGATTTTGCCATTTGCTTTGTCCTTATAATAACGAAATGGCAGGCCCGGCAGGACTCGAACCTGCAGCCCCCGGTTTTGGAGACCAGTGCTCTGCCAATTGAGCCACGGACCTGCGTGAAAATTACGGGCTGAATTTTACAACAGGCTTAATCTTTTGGCAACACTACTTTGATTCCTTATGGAGCGTTGAAGCGTTGCACCACTTGCAGTATTTCTTCAGCTCAAGTTTCTTTGCCTGCTTCTTTTTGTTGACTGTTGTTGTGTAGTTGCGTCTCTTGCACTGTGTGCAGGTGAGTCCGATGATGTCTGCCATGTGAAAAAATCTTCCTTTCATTGAGGTGTGAAAACGTGAGATATTTTAGCACAGCCGGAAATTTTCACATTATAATTTTTCTTGTCCGTCAAAAATTTTACGGGAGAGGGCATTTTTTTGTTCACGCTATAAAATATCAGCCATAAAATTTTTCAGAAGGTGATTCAGAAATTGGCACACAAAAAAATTCTCGGCTACTTCACTATTGACGATGCCCCCGGAGGCAATCAGGACTGGCTCCCCGAATGGGATATGAACATGGGCGGATGTGCTGCCGTAACAGCCTGCGACACATGTATATTCCTTTCGCGCCGGGAGGAATACAGGACGCTTTACCCCTACGACCCCGGCAACCTGTCCCGCTCCGATTTCGTTCGGTTCGCCTCGTCAATGAAGCCATATCTTTATCCCCGCTATCACGGAGTCGACCTCCTCGAAACATACATATGCGGTTTCTACGATTACATGAGTCACGCAGGCAATAACAGACTCATTCTTGAGGGAGTCTCCGGCAATGTACCCTATAATGATTTCGCAGGGGCGGTAACAGATCAGATTGACAGAAATTTTCCCGTCCCGTTCCTGTTATTACATCACAAAAATCCCCGGCTTGACGATTTCCAGTGGCACTGGTTCAACCTGGCCGGCTATGAGGAGTCAGACAGCGGCATTAATATTCTCACAGTAACTTACGGCGAATATCAGTGGTTCAGACTTGAGGACGTTTACGAGACTGGCTACGAGCGCAGGGGCGGAATGATACGGATAATTGAGCGCGTATTGTGATATGATTTCACGGAATCCATTAAGCAAAGGGGCAAAATTGCATGAATGAGAGATACGGCCCGCGGCATTCACGCGGGAACAACGATATAAATTACCGCATTGACCTTGACGAAATGCTCCTCAGAAACCGACAGCATCAGCAGAGAATTAGACAGGAGCAGGAATATGAGTCCCAGCACCCGCATAATCATTCCCCGAAACCGCACAAGAGAAAACATGTCTCAATCATGAAGATTATACTGATGACTATACTTCTTGTGATACTTCTTGCGACAGGGGCATTAAGCGCGGGAGTCGCTTGGTATGTCGTGAAATTGTCCGAGGATCTTCCCAGCATGGTAGAGCTTGCCAACCCCCGTAGCAGTCTTCCTTCTATCATGTATGACAGGAACGGGGAAGTTATAGCGCGTCTCTTCATCGAGAACAGGACACCGCTAGAGCTTCATGAGATGTCCCCGAACATAATACGGGCTGTGCTTGCGGCGGAGGACTCAGCGTTCTACCAGCACGGCGGAATACGAATAGGATCTATACTGCGTGCGCTGTGGACAGACATTGTAGAGGGCGGAAAAGTACAAGGGGCAAGCACAATCACACAGCAGTTAGCGCGGAACTTGTTTTTGACACATGAGAAGAGCATAACCCGTAAGGCCAAAGAGATAATTATCGCGATGAGGCTCGAAAAATTATTCCCGAAAGACAAAATACTAGAGCTGTATTTGAACACGATAAATTTCGGGCGCGGGGCATGGGGAGTCGAGACAGCCGCCCGGACATATTTCGACAAGTCAGCAAGAGATTTAGACGTGGCGCAGTCGGCAATACTCGCGGGACTCATCGCCAACCCCGGACGCTACAATCCGCAGTCAAGCATAAGCAACGCAAAAGCCCGGCAGAATTATGTTCTCGGACGTATGGAGACTCTCGGATGGATTACGCCCGAACAGAGGCAGGCAGCATACGATGAGGAATTGCAGTTCCGCAGCCGCTCCAACAAGATTGAAGAGTACAACATGGCACCCTATTTCGTTTCTCACCTTCTGTTTAATGACCTTCTCCCGAAATACGGAAAGGATGAAGTTTACAGCGGTGGAATGGAAATCTACACGACTCTTGACCTCAAATTGCAGGAAAAAGCAAGGGAGGCAATAAACGGCCTCAACAAAAATGTAATGGGCGCACTTGTCTGCATTGAGTCAGAAACAGGCGAGGTATTAGCCCTTGTCGGAGGCAAAGACTTCAAGGAGAGCAAATTCAACCGTGCGACTCAGGCAGTCCGTCAGCCCGGCTCCAGCTTCAAGCCGATTGTTTACGCCGCAGCAATGGAAGAAGACGTAATGCCCAGCGATCACTTTCTCGATGCTCCGATAACGTTCAAGCAGAAGGGCGGAAAGGGCAAGGGATGGTCTCCGCACAATTCCGGCGGGGGGTATTCGGGCGAGGTTACATTACAGCGGGCGTTAGTCGGCTCATACAACACTGTTGCAGTGAGAGTCGCGGCATATATCGGAACGGACGCAATCGTGAAGATGGCGCGTAATATGGGAATTGAGACAAAATATCTCCCTAATGATTTATCGGTCGCGCTCGGCTCTGCGAGTCTGACTCCGCTTGAGATGGCTGTGGCGTTCAACTGCTTCAACAACGGCGGGAAAAGAATCGTCCCCCTGATGATTCGCGAAATCAAAGACCGGGACGGCAATGTGTTAGAGAAACGGCAGACGGCAGAGTCCCAGGCGATGAGGCCGGAGACGGCATACGCTCTGCGCTCTATGATGCAGGACGCAGTGAGGTCAGGGACAGGAAAGCCCGCGGCAATCAAGGACATCAACACATTCGGCAAGACAGGAACGTCAAATGATTTCATTGACGCATGGTTCTGCGGAGGCGTTCCCGGGCTGACAACGGTTGTTTATGTCGGGCGCGATGATCACAAGTCGATGGGTCGCCGCGCTTTCGGCGGGACAATGGCCGCTCCTGTGTGGAAAAAGTTTATGACGTATGCCGCTGAAGAGCAGAATACCCCGGCGAATTTCCCGGCTCCGCCTGACTGGGTAGAGGTCGACAAGGTATCAATCTGCCGTGCTACTGGCTACCGTGCGCGGGGAGGGTGTCAGGCTGTCCCGCTGTTTTTCCCGAAAGGAAGAAGCCCTACTGCCTCATGCCCCGTTCACGGAGGGAGCTACAGAGCCGCCGACAATGATCCGAGAGGCCCGCGGCTTTTCCTCGTTGAGCAGGATGATACGTATCTTGCGCGTTCGTACTCAGAGCCGAGAGAGTCAGGAAGCAAGAAATCATCACAGCAGGAGTCCTCACAGGCAAAAGCCTCCCAGCAGGTCAGCGCACACACAAATGCCGCTGTGCCGAGACCGTCAGCACCTGCCCCGAAACGGAGCGAGCCACAGCTGAGCGAGGTTGAGCAGCGTTACCGGCAGTTGCTGAAACAATACGGCTTGGAGTAAATGCCGCCCCCGGTGTGAGAGCATCGGGGGATTTTTTTACCCTCATCAATTCTGATTTCTGTTATATAATTTTTCCCATCACAAAAAACATTCACACAAAAATTTTTCACGGGAGGAAATTTTCATCATGGCATTGTTCGCGCAGGACAAGAATCTTGCTATGGAGTTAGTCAGGTCAGCAGAGGCCGCTGTCATGGCATCGGGTCGCTGGTTCGGACTCGGCGACAAAAACGAGGTTGACCGCGCCGCAGTAGAGGCTATGCGCTACGTTTTGCACGGTGTTGACATGAAGGGCGTTGTAGTCATCGGCGAGGGCGAAAAGGACGAGGCTCCCATGCTCTTTAACGGCGAGGAAGTCGGCACAGGTGAAGGCCCTGAAGTCGATATAGCTGTTGACCCTATAGACGGCACAAGGCTTATGGCGCAGGGGCAGGACGGTGCAATAAGCGTAATCGCCGCAGCTCCGAGAGGCTCAATGTTCAGCCCGGATAATCTCTTCTACCTCAACAAAATTGTTACTGGCCCGGAAGCAGCAGGGTATATCGACATTCAAGCCCCTATAGAGTTTAACGTCCGAATAGTCGCAAAGGCAAAAGGCAAAAAGATAGAGGAGACCACCGTTGTAATGCTTGACCGTCCGAGAAACGCCGAAATCCTCAAAAAGGTTCGGGCAATGGGTGCGCGGGTCAGGCTAATCGGGGACGGAGATGTAGCAGGCGCATTGATGACGAGTCTCCCCGGCCATGAAACAGCAGATATACTTCTCGGCATTGGCGGATCTCCCGAAGCCGTAATCACTGCCTGCGCTATGAAGTGTCTTGACGCTAACATGCAGTGCCAGCCGTATTTCAGGAATGACGATGACGAAGCGAAAGCTAGGGAGCGCGGACTAACACGCGATACAGTTCTGACGATTGACGACCTCGTGAAGGGGGACAATGTATTTTTCGCGGCGGCGGGAGGGTCTGACGGTGATTTACTGCGCGGGGTTCACTATCACGGGGCGCATATTGAGACTAACTCGCTTTGCATGAGGAGCAGCTCAGGGACAATCAGATTCATATCCGCGACACATTCACAGAAAAAACTTGAGGAAATGGGCGGGAATATCGCCTATGACCCGTCAGTAAAAGAGGAGCTTGGACTGTAATGCACATAATCAGCGCGCTTACCTCGTGGCTTGTCGACACAATCGGCAGTATGGGCTACACCGGCATAATATCGCTAATGTTCCTCGAATCGTCGTTCTTCCCTTTTCCCAGTGAAGTTGTCATGCCTCCTGCGGGCTATCTCGCGTGGAAGGGGGAAATGTCTTTGTCCCTCGTGCTGATTTCCGGCATTGCCGGGAGCTTGCTGGGTGCGCTGTTCAATTACTGGCTGGCGGTGAAATTAGGCCGTCCGTTTCTGCTGAAGTACGGAAAATATTTCTTCATATCCCCCGAATCAATCGACAAAGCCGACAAATTTTTCTCCAAGCACGGCCATGTAAGCACCCTTGTAGGCAGACTACTTCCCGTAATACGTCAATATATTTCCCTTCCTGCCGGAATTGCGCGTATGCCAATGAAAACGTTTATGCTCTTCACGACAATAGGCGCGGGGGCGTGGGTTGTTGTGCTGACGTTCGCGGGCTACCTTCTCGGAGAACATCAAGACATGCTGAAAGAATATCTCCATGTCATAACGCTTGCATGTGTCGGACTCGCTGTGATTATCGCGGGAGGCTACATCCTCTATCTCAGGAGACGGCGGAAATCATGAGCGGTATACCCGGCGTAACGCTGAGGGGAATGGAGGCACTTCCCGTTGAAGTCGAGGTAGAAATCACCGGGGGAATATTTCAGGTGAATATTGTCGGAATGCCTGACACGGCGGTGCGTGAGTCAAAAGAGCGCGTGAGATCTGCATTGCGTTCGCTGGGTCTGAATCTGCGCGGAAGAGTCTCCGTCAACCTTGCCCCTGCTGACCTCCCGAAAGAAGGCGCACTGCTTGACCTTCCTATAGCACTGGGAATGATTAAGGCAATGGGCGCACTGAAGGAATGTCCGAAAGCGTTATACATGGGAGAACTTGCGCTTGACGGTAGATTGCGGCGGGTGAGGGGTGCTGTTCCGGCGGCGTTTCTTGCGCGGAAAATGAAAATCCCGCTGTACATTCCATCGGGGAACGCTGAGGAAGTCGCGTTAGTGCAGGGAGTGGAGGCTTACTGCGCGGACAATCTCGCCGAACTCGTCATGATGATACGGGGAGAAGAGAATCCCCGGCCATTACCCCCGGCGTATATTCCTGATTTGCCTGTGAACGCTGACCCGGATTTTTCCGACATAAAAGGACAGATTCAGGCAAAAAGAGCCGCAGAAATCGCCGCGGCAGGCCATCACAATTTGCTGCTTGTAGGCTCACCCGGAAGCGGTAAGACCCTAATCGCCAAAGCCATCGCCGGAATTTTGCCGCCTCTCACTGATGACGAGCTTGTAGAAACAATGCTAGTACGCAGCACTTTGGGACTTGAGACAAAAGCCGGGCGCATTAGGCCGTTTCGGACAGTACATTTCACAGCAAGCACCGTATCAATCTGCGGAGGAGGCTTTGACTTGAGGCCGGGGGAAGTGTCATTAGCTCACAGGGGCGTATTGTTCCTCGACGAGTACACAGAGTTCCGGCGGGACTTGACCGAGAGTTTACGCGCTCCGATTGAGGACGGAGAAATTCACGTTAGCCGGGCTTCAGGGTCAGTAACATACCCTTCAAGAGTGCTTCTTGTGCTGGCGGCGAATCCATGCGCCTGCGGTTACTTGGGAGACCCCGTACAGCCGTGCAAATGCTCACCGTCAGAAATAGAACGCTACAAGCGAAAACTTTCCGGGCCAATCATGGACAGGATAGACCTACAAATAGCAGTGCCGAGACTCACACCGCAGGAATTATTGTCCATCGACAAGAACAGCAAGCCCCCCGAAACAAGCGCGGCAATCAGGGAGAGAGTCATACGCGCAAGAAATATACAGGTTGAACGCTGGCGGGAATATGGTTTTGTCTGCAACGCCGAAATCCCCGAAAAGCTCGTGAAAAGATGCCTGACGCTTGACGACGACACGCGGTCATATCTTGCGTCAATGGCGGCGAAAGTGAACTTATCCGGGCGCGGGTTAAGCCGTGTGCTGAAAGTTGCCCGGACTATAGCTGACCTTCTCGGCGAGAAAGACATTCAGAAAATGCACATTGCGGAAGCGTTGATGTACCGTCAGCGCGGCGAAAGGTGAAAAAAATTCCCCCCGTCTTTTTTCAGGCAGGGGGAAAAATACTACTCATCATCATAATCATATTCCTTGGCTTTTTTCAGGGCGCGGATATGCTCGGCGAGGAACGCCCAGATAATTCCAAGCCCAAATCCGGCCATTGCCCCTAGAACTATAATCCTTGCCCGACGCGGAAGGTACTTGTAATCCGGGGGCGTTGCAGGGTCTACAATCTGGAGCGTAGAAAGGTCGTTGGCCTCAGAAAGTTTCGCGTTCTCGTACTGCCTCAGCATAGTGTCATACTTGACTGTTGCGAATCTCAAAGCGCGCTCATATCTCATATACTCTACATTAAGCTCCGGGACGTTTCCCAGCGAGGACAGAATATCTCCCGATGTTGCGCGCCCCTGCCTGCGCTCTGTGCGCTTCTGCTCTTCCTCTAGGCGGTGAAGCTCCTTTGTCATGGCCTCAAGCTGTGAGCGGGCGAGCTTGAGACGGGGGTTGTCCTGGCGGGCATAGCTTGAGAGCGATGAGATTTCGACATTTTTGGCGGCTATCTGGTTTCTGAGGCTTGATATTGATCCGAGCAGGGAGGCTGTCTGAGACCCAAGGGCAAGCACTCCGCTGTTCTGCTGGTATTTCATCATGGCGTTCTCCGCATCGGCTAATTCCTGCTGTGCCTGCATGAGCTGATTCTCGAAAAATAGCCTCTTCTCCTGCGCGTCATCAAATGCTATCTCCCTCATCTTGAGCTGAAGCTGTTCGACAAACGCATTCGCCATGTCCGAAGCTCTCTGCGGATCTGTATGGAGGTACGCAACGCTGAGAATACCGCTGCTGTTGTCGACAGTTGCCTCAAGGCTTCCCAGTACAGCCTGCCTCGCCATTAGCCGTATGTCCATGCTCATTTCCTCCATGAGGTTGAATTTGTCGATAATCGCGTCAACCACCGTGTTGCCGTTAAGGATGCCTATCATCCTCTGAGCCGATGACCCCGGCTGAAATCCCATAAAGGTCGCAAATCCTCCGTACGGGGACGATGTTCCCCCCGGCGGAATGATCCTGCATTCAGCACGGTATATAAACGGCCTCGTGAAAGCATATACGGTAGCCGCCGCCCCGAAAATAAACGTCAGGAAGAATATCAGCCATTTTTTTCTCCAAAGTATGCTGAATATGTCTAGCAGTGATAATTCTTGCTCGTCTTCATACTGCATGTATCAAATCAAATCCCTTCATGTGAAATTTTGCGCTGATTATAACATTCAAGCCCCGTAAAGCACACGGATACATGCCTCACTCAGTGCCTTTAGGCTCGAAACCTGCCTTTCACACGGAAGCCCGGAAGCCTCATACGCAAGCGGCAATTCAGTGCAGCCCATCGTAACAGGAACATCACGCTCCCGCCACAATTCACGGACAACATCATTCATGATCTCCCCCGCCGTTTTCATGTCTCCGGCTTTTACCTTCCTCACACAGAGCTGGACTCTCTCCTGCTGATTCGGGGACGGCTTCAGGAAGTGATAATTCATTCTCTGCGCACACTCCGGGTAAATCATGCTCTTCTGTGTCCCGTCAGTCGCAAGAAGCCACGAGCAATTACCCTGACTCAATTCCTTTGCGGCCTCAACGGTAGCTTCTACGATGTGGATTAACGGCACGGGCAATTCATCCCTGAAGCGGTCAATGAAGTAGTGCGCGGTGTTGCAGGGGACAGCGAGAACATCCGCCCCCCATTTCACGAGCTGAAGAAGGTTGCGACGAATCACGGGCAGGGGGTCAGGGCCGAGTCCCATGAGGCCGTCGCTCCTGTCGGGTGTCTCAGGGTCAGACAGCATTATGATTTTCGGGTGCTGTGAGTCATTTTCGGCGGGACAGTCGCGGGCGAGTATTCGGAGAAATTCAGCGCAGGCAGCCGGACCCATTCCGCCGAGAACGCCTAACACTTTTTCCGGACGTGCTGACATGGAAAATACGCCTCCTTTAATGTTTGTGCTTGATTATATTTTGGAATGGACTAAAATTTTCCACATACTACCACAATTTTTCAGAAGGGAGAAAAATTTTCATGTATTCATTTATCGGCGGCCTTGTGATTCTTGTGCTTGGCTATATGATTTACGGCGCGATTGTCGACAAGATTTTTGCTCCGACAGACAACCCGACACCGTGCGTTGCTCATCCTGACGGCGTTGACTTTGTTCCCATCACCCCGGGGCGTGCGTTCCTGATTCAGCTCCTGAACATCGCCGGGCTTGGGCCTATATTCGGAGCCTTAACGGGAGCTATCTGGGGGCCTCAGGTCTATTTGTGGATAGTTTTCGGGACAATTTTCGCGGGGGCAGTCCATGATTATCTCGTTGGTATGCTCTCAGTGAGGAATGACGGCGCGAGCGTCTCAGAGATCACCGGGAAATATCTCGGAGGCTTCATGCTTCAGGTTATGCGCCTGTTCTCTGTCGTCCTTCTCGTGATGGTCGGAGTCGTCTTCATGGTAGGCCCCGCGGGACTTCTCGCGCTCATGGTAACACAGGGCACAAGCGGTGCTGTAGGTGCTGCGGCGGCAGGTGCTCCCGCCACTGCGCTGGGCTACACTGCGGCGGAATGGACAAAGATTCTCACCGTCATAATTCTTGTGTATTACTTCCTCGCTACCCTCCTTCCCATCGATAAGGTAATCGGCAAGATATATCCCGTTTTCGGCCTCGCGCTTATCTTCATGGCAGTCGGGATCGGCGGTGTTACGGTCATGAATCACATCAACGGAACAAAGCCCATGATTGAATTGTGGGAAGGTCTCTACAACATGCACCCGAAAGCCGACTCAATGCCTATATGGCCGCTAATGTTCATCACGGTGGCCTGCGGAGCGATTTCGGGATTCCACGCTACACAGTCCCCGTTGATGGCGCGGTGCTTAACGTCAGAGCGTCAGGGAAGGTTCGTATTCTACGGCGCAATGGTAGCTGAGGGAATTATCGCGTTGATTTGGGCAAGCGCGGGTATTGCGTTCTACAATGCGACAGACGGCGGATTTTCTACAGCAGGGCTTCTCGCGGTCGGCGGAGGAAACTCAACGAGCGTATATCAAATCTCTGTCGGACTCTTAGGGCCTGTAGGCAGTATTTTGGCGTTACTCGGCGTTGTTGCATGTCCGATTACGTCAGGCGATACTGCATTCAGGAGCGCACGTTTAACCCTCGCTGACTGGTTCAAGATTGACCAGAAGGGAATGGCGCCGAGACTCCTTCTTGCAGTTCCGTTACTCGCGGCGGGCTACGGTATTTCGTTCCTCGACTACGGAATCGTATGGCGTTATTTCTCATGGTCGAATCAGACTCTCGCTATGATAGCTTTATGGGCAGGCGCGGTGTATCTCTGCAGGAACGTCAGCAAGGGCGCAAGCCTCATGGCCGCAATCCCGGCTACGTTCATGTCAGCGGTCAGCGTAACATACTTCTGCATTGCTCCTGAATGCTATTTGATGCTTGAGAGGACTCTTGCTTACGGAATCGGAATTGGCGTTGCGGTATTATTCGCGCTGATATTCTGCTTCACGACTTACCGCAAAGCATAGCAGAGGACTCAATCATGAAGAAAGTCATTCACGTTGTAGGCATGGGCTGTGAGAAGTGCGTTGCCCACGTCAAAGAAGCGTTAGAGGGACTCGACGGCGTTACGTCAGCAGAAGTGAGCCTCGACAAAAACACGGCGGTAATCACAATGTCGGCTGATGTTGCTGACACGGCGATAATCGCGGCGATTGACGAGGCGGGCTACGATGTCAGCAAGATAGAAGCGGCGTAAGTCTCAGCAATACGAACTGTGAACGGGTTGTGCGGAAAAACACAGCCCGTTTTTTTGCGCTCATATTCCGAGAAGCTGACAGTACCATTCAGACATTCTCGCGCCCTGAGTCTTAACGTCAAATCCTGCCTCCCTCGCGTAAATGCTCATGTCCCGGCGTATATGGCCGTCTGAAATCTTCAGTGCCTCATCAGCCCATTCACCTGCGGATTTTTTCAGCGGGAAAAAGTGAAAGTTATCACAAATTTTTGCGTCAATGGGAAGTTCAGTAGACGCTATCACAGGAAGCCCCGAAACTTGAGCCTCAACAACAGACATACCGAGTCCCTCGTAAAGGCTGGGAAATATAAATACGTCCATAGCCTGATAATATTTCTCCGCGTCTTGAACATCTCCGGCAAATATAACGCTGTCATTTAGGCCAAGCCGCGAAACTTTTTCCCTCACGTCCTCCATCAACGGCCCCTCGCCCGCAAGAAGAAGCACAGAATTTTCACGCCTCCTGAGAATCTCGGCGAATATGTCGACAAGGAAATCATGATTTTTCTGAGGCATGAAACGCCCCGAATGACCCACAATGAATTTATCCGACAGCTTGAGCTTCCTGCGAGTCTCATTTCGGACTGTCTCATTGTAGGCGAATCGTTCGGTCTCGATTGCGTTCTGCCAGATTCTGACGCGCCCGGAGTCCACTGCTCTGCGCCCGAACTGAAATTCCCCGGCGAGCTTTGAGCAGGCACACATGTGGGTCGGGAAAATCCGCGAGAAATTCCGCAGGGTATACTTCATGATGTTGCGGGCTGTCTCGCCTTTTCCCTTTCCTGCTGTTGTGTGGGAGTGCGCGACTCTCAAAGGGACTCCCGCCCTCCATGCCGCGAATAGGGGAAATACTGACATCGTATTCATGTGCGAATATACAAGCGGGTAATTATTCTCCGTGAAAAGTTTGTAGAGTGCCTTGTGATATTCCGCCGCTTTCTGATACGGAGGGACTACGATAATTTTTCCGCCCATGCTGTTTATGAAGTCTTCATGAGTGTGCGTTGAATCCGCGTCAATGATAAAGTCATACTGTATTTTTGAGCGGTCTATGTTCTTGTAGTAGCCGAAAATTACGGACTCGACTCCCCCGTTACGCATTATGCCTATCACTTGCGCTATTCTTACAGGTAGCGCGGGCTTGATTATGGACATATAAAGCTATTTCCTTTCGCTGTGCGGAATTTTCGCCTATTGTAGCACAGGCTGACCGCTAAAACTTTCCTGTATGCTATAATCTTTCACATCTCGCATGAATCAGGCTTTAACGTGAGACTCACACGGCCTTGTTTCAGCGTAAGGAGGAAAAAATTTCATGTTCGCAGTAATCGAGACAGGCGGAAAACAGTACCGCGTGAATGCCGGGGACAAGTTCAGAGTAGAGAAGCTCCCCGGAGAGACAAGCACAGAGATAATTTTCGACAAGGTTCTTGCTGTCGGAGGAGATGACACAGAGACACGCTTCGGCAATCCCTACATCACAGGTGCGAGAGTTACGGCCGAAATCGTAAAGCAGGGGCGCGGGGACAAGGTGTTAGTCTTCAAGTACAAGAGCAAGAAGAACATCCGCAAAATGCGCGGGCATCGTCAGTACTTCACAGAAGTAATCATCAGGAACATAGAAGCATAACGGAGGCACAGTCATGGCACACAAGAAAGGTCAGGGAAGCTCAACTAACGGACGCGACAGCCAGCCCAAGTACAGAGGCATAAAGGTTTACGCGGGTCAGACAGTAACAGCAGGAAGCATACTCGTACGGCAGTGCGGGACAAAGGTTCACCCGGGAAAGCACGTAGGACTCGGACGCGATTTCACGCTCTTTGCGCTGGTGCCGGGAAAAGTAAACTACCACAAGAAACTCGGACGCAAATTCGTATCGGTTGAGCCTGCACAGGCATAACACAGAGAAATCACGAAAGCCCCTGAAATACGGGGCAATTTTTTTACCGTCAACAATGAAATTCACAGACACAGCAGAAATTTACGTTAAGGCCGGGCGCGGGGGGAACGGTGCTTTAAGTTTCAGGCGCGAAAAATTTGTGCCTAAAGGAGGCCCCGATGGCGGAGACGGCGGCAAAGGCGGAGATGTCATAATTGAGGCTGTCGGCGGAGTCGTAACGCTTGCTGATTTCGAGTATGACAGACGATTTCAGGCAGGCCACGCAGGACACGGAAGCGGCGCAATGAAAACAGGCTCAAACGGTGAAGATTTAGTGATACATGTTCCTTGCGGGACTCTGATTCGTGAAACTGGCGATGACAAAATACTTGCTGACCTCACAGAACCGGGGCAGAAATTTATCGCGGCTCACGGCGGGAAAGGCGGACGCGGTAATTCTCACTTTGCGACATCATCACGGCGCGCCCCGAAATTCGCGGAGAAAGGCGACACGGGCGAGGAAAAATCTTTGTCGCTTGAGCTGAAATTGATTGCCGATGTCGGACTCGCAGGCTTCCCGAACGCAGGAAAGTCAAGCATACTTTCAGCCATAAGCGGCGCAAAACCCAAAGTAGCAGGCTACCCTTTCACGACACTGACACCGAATCTCGGAGTCCTTGCGGTTGATGACGCGCAGGTCGTGATTGCCGATTTGCCCGGACTCATTGAGGGAGCGCACGAGGGTAAAGGACTCGGCCTTCAGTTTTTGCGGCACGTTGAGAGAACGCGAATATTATTACATGTTATCGACCTCTCACAGCCTGACCCCGTTTCTACGTTCCGCGCTCTGATGAATGAATTTCGCGAATACGGCGCGGGACTCGACAAGCGTCCCTGTATCATCATAGGCAACAAGATTGACATTCCAGGAACCGCTGAGAACTCGCAGAAATTGCAGGAGGAAGCCGAGAGATTATCAGCCCCGTACATGGCCGTAAGCGCGATGTTCGGCACGAATATTCCTGAGCTTATACGGGCGGTTGCTGACCTTGTGAGACGGACTCCCGCAACAGCCCCGGAAAATGACTCGCCCGAAATAATCGAGTTACCCATGAGGAAATCAACAGGTAGAAATTTACGCGAACCCGTGAAAATAATCCGGCAGTCTGACGGGTCATTCAGAGTCGAACATGCAAACTTTGAGAAGTCAGTCGCAAGAATCAATTTTGAGCATGAAGACGCTTTGCAGAAATTCGCCGGGCTGTTAAAGGCACTCAGCGTTGAGGAGGCACTAGAGGCAGCCGGAGCGAGAGAGGGCGACAAGGTTTATATTGGCGATGTTGAATTTAACTTTGAGCCTGATACGGCAGGTTAGGCCATGAAAACGGGCATAATGGGAGGGACTTTTGACCCGATACACTACGGTCATTTGCTGGCGGCTGAGGAAGCGCGCATAAATCTCGGAATTGACCGGCTAATCTTTGTTCCGACAGGAGACCCACCGCACAAGCACGAGCGAAGAATTACCCCTGCTGAAGACCGTTACGCGATGACTCTTCTTGCCACGGCGGGAGTGTTGGAATACTCAGTATCACGGATTGAAATCGACAGGAAGGAAGAGACTCACACCGTAGATACCCTGCGGGCGTTTCTTGACACGGGAATAAGGCCGGAAGATTTATACTTCATCACGGGGCTTGACGCAATGCTGTCGATAACATCATGGTATGACTACGAGAAAATCCCGGAGCTTTGCACGCTTGTTACTGCCCGCCGTCCGGGCTACCCTGTCAGCGGAATAGAATCGCTCCCGGAGTTTATACGCTCAAAGCTGAAATATATCGAGATTCCGCAATTCTCAGTGTCAAGCACAGAAATACGCGGGAGAGTAAAATACGGAAAAGGCATAAGGTTTCTTGTTCCTCATCTTGTCGAAATCTACATAGAGTCGAATAATCTCTACAAAAATTTATGAGAGGTGATTACATTTTATGAGAGTGCTAAAGATTTTGGGAATAATATTCATGGTAGTAGCCTCTGCCGTAGGGGGTGCGGCACTCCGCTTGATGGAAGTCCTGAATGACCCTAACCCCCTCCCGATTCCGAAAGCGTCCCAGCAAAAAGCCGGGCTTCCGCAGCAGATTTCCCGCCCCGAAAGCGCGTCAGTAGCCCCGGAATTAGCGGTAGGCGAGGCAAAAAAGCAGGACTCAGCACCAAGAAGCACCGTCAATGTTCTTATTGTCGGCCTCGATAACGTTGAAGGCGGCTCACGGACGGACGCTATTGCCTTGGCGATATTCGACGCGGAGAACAAAGCCCTGCGGATAGCGTCAATCCCAAGAGACTCGCGGGTGTATATTCCCCGGCGGAGCTGGGACAAGATAAATCATGCCTATGTTTACGGGGGGATTAACCTTCTCCGGGAGACTATCGTGAATCTTACGGGGCTGCCCGTGGATTATTTCGTCAAAATCAACTACAAGAGCTTCCCGCGAATCGTTGACATACTCGGAGGCGTTGACATTTACGTGGAGAAGAGGCTTCATTACAACGACTATTCCGGCAAATTATTCATAAACATTCCCGCGGGCCGTCAGCACATGGACGGGAAAACGGCACTGGGCTATGTGAGATTCCGCCATGATCCTCTGGGCGACATAGGGCGCGTGAGGAGGCAGCAGAATTTCATTGACATCATGATGAAGAAGATAAAGACTCCTGCGATTTTGCCGCGTATACCGGCGATTGTTACGGAGCTTTACGACTCTATTGACACGGATTTAGCACCGCTTGAGGCATTGAAGCTCGTGCAGTTCGCCAACTCATTATCGCCTGACAGAATCAAAATGTTCATGGCACCGGGGCGGACTGGGTCAAGCAAAAATATAAGCTATTGGATTCTGGACAACAAAGCATTCTCGCTACAGCTTGCGGCGAAATTGCCACCGTCAGAAAACATCCCTGAAGACGGCGAAACGGTAGAGCTTGACTTCACGCCTGAGCCTGTAGACATGTCAGCATTTGACAGCAACAAGATAGCCGAACTCAGAGATCAGATAATGAGCATAAGAATCCTCAACGGAGACGGCGAAAAGGGAATCGGCAGGCGCGCCCAGCAGATATTTCAGCGCATAGGGATAGAAGTCCCCTACACAGGAAACGCACGGCACTACGATTACAGGTCATCGAGCATAATATATCCCCCTGACAGCGACGAGTCCGTGAGGCAGGGCGCAAAGGCTCTCGCGGAATTGTGCGGGATAAAGAACGAGAGACTCATTCAGCCCGACAAGAGAGCCACTTCACTGACGCTCATACTCGGCCATGACAAAGAGGAATTATTCAGGAGGCTTGAGCCGCTGAACTCATAACAAAAAAGCGGTGCTGTATCATTTGCGGCATCGCTTTATTCTTTAGGCGCAGAGATTACGCGGGACATTATTTTTCATTTTCCGGGCGAGGATATTAACCTGTCAGCGAGTGAGAGCTTGAAGATTTTGTGTGTGTGAAAAAAAAATGGAGGCGGGGGACACCGAATAAAAATCCACAAATACACCTGTAATCAATAATTTAACGATAAAACGCAGAATATCTTTCTACGGTTTTTTCTACGGCAGAAAGTTTACTAATATCGCAAGAAACATAATCACTCCTACAAGACTGTACGCTACTCCTTTCATGAAGGCTTTGACTCTGTTTTCACTGTTGAGCATAACCGCGTCAATCCACGACACAAACGGCACAACAGCTCCGTACAGCCACCATTTGAACGCGGATTTTTCTCCCTTGCGCTTTGCCGTCATCGCCGTAAGAATCCCTGCAATCACGAACGCTACAGGAAAGCACATCGCAGGTTTATCACCCCTAACTGCCAGAAGCGTAAACGCTACTGCCCAGAAGCTAAAGAAACAGCACAGTGCATACTTCAGCAGCTTGGTGAATATTCCAGATGATTTCTTTTCGGCAGGTGCAGTTCCAGTAATGGGAATTTCTCTCACGGACTCAGTAGTTACGGCAGGCAGTTCTTTTACTGGTCCTGAATGAGCTGCGTATTCTTGCGGGATTGATTCTGATTGTTCAACTGGCGAACCGGCTGATTCATAGCGGGTAAATTCCATTGTGTAATCACGCTCGCCACGCGAAAATCTCTCGGACTTCATTAACCCTAACTCATCAGCAAGCCGGAATATATGCTTGCACGGTTTCCGGCGTTCTTCAAAGTCAGGGCATGTACACATATCAAGTGAAGTCTCGTATGTCCTTACACCGTAGCTTGTTACAGATGTGAACGTTGCCCGCGCCTTTTCCCGGTCAAGTGAGGAAAGTATTACGCCGTGTGAACGCTTGCGCCTCGTAGCTTGTTCAGGGGATGTCAAAAAACTTGCAGGCCATTTCCGCCAGCTGCATTCGGGGCATTTCGCAATACCGCGAGGAATTGATTTCCCGCAGATTATGCACTTATTCCCGATTGATGAATAGTTAGATGATATTTCCGAGTCGCCTTCAAGATAGCCCGCTGTGGTCTGAAGAATTTTTGCGAGGGCTTGAAGATTACTTTTCTGCGGGCTGGTTAATCCATGCTCCTCTTGAGAGTTTTCTTGCCGTATCCGTCCCTTGTGTTGCCCGCTGCGCGTCCTTCGTCTGTGTTATTGAGGTGGAAATCCATCTCGGCGTTAAGGATTCGTTCTAACAGAGCCTCTTTTGGGATTGTGGAAAGAAATCAAGCAAAAACAGGAAAAACGAAAGAAACACAAACACCATTAATACGGCTGAGAATGCGAATGATATAATTATTAATAATTTCACACAACTAAATTTGCATACAGGAGGGACAGCGATGAATACATATTTCAGCCGTGAGCTTGTTGAGCAGGTTAATTCGCGCATGACATCAAGGCGTGTTCAGTCTAGCGTTGTTTCACCTCAAGTTCGCTCCTATGTTGAGCGCAAAACTACACAGGAATTATCAGATGCTTTGTCTTTTGCTTGGAGGAAAAATGCAGGTAACCGATAACTCAGAGCATAGACCTTACAGCAAAGTGTATAGCTTGCTTGTTCATGGTGAAGATGATTTAGTAGGACACATTGCGTATGCGATTTACAAGCAGCAGAAAATCGAGAAAATAACGCGGTTTACGACACGAAATAAGCGTCCACCTACAGATGAAGAGCTTGCGTCTTTCATGGAGAATGCAGAATCAGAAAAACAGCTGCGTTTTTACAATGACAGGGCTGTAAGTATTCTGAAGGATTTCCTTGAGCAGTCGCTTTCGGCAGAGGTTGAGGAAATTAACTGCAAGAACAAGGCAGAATATGACGCTAAGGTAAGAGACCTGTTAGCGAGTTTGCGTCCTAAAGGTTTCATGTATGGAGTGTGGCAAGGGGGATTTGCCTCGTTTATATTTTTCGCGGCTGGTATTTTTCTTTTGCTTGCGACAGGAGAATGGGCGCGTATCGGACAAGCACTGATGCAACTTGCTCAATAACGTTTTGAATGAATTGCTCCCTTCGGGGGGCTTTTTTTATGGGCAAAAACATTAAAACGCTATAACAGACGGAGGAATTTTTATGCAGATATTCTTTTTGGTGTTATTGGTTGTGATAATCGTGATGTTGTGGGTAATTACCAAACAAGGACAGATAATAATGAAACTCAACCACGAAATTAACATGCTGAAACTGGAAATGAAAGGCAATGAGGCAGTTAATGCCGTAACATTCGCACTTAAAAAGAAAAAAAAGAAGATGAAGAGATGATAAAAATTGACATAGATTTGTTCTTACTGTGCTGGTTCATATGGACGTATTTTAGGGATTGCAGACGGACAAACGAACTTGGAACAAAAATAAGCTGGCTGGAGGAAAAATTGAGATGGCATTAATCAGAGGTGAAACATGACAACAACGACAACCATCAAGGAGCAGATTCACATAGCCGAGTCCCGATTAGCCCTCTACTACAAGGCGGAGAAGGCAATTTTATCGGGGCAGAGCTACGAAATTGAGGGATTGAAGCTGACCCGCGCAAACCTTAAGGACGTTCAGAGCATGATAAACACTCTCGAAAGCAAAATTTCAAGGAGTGGACAGTTCAAGGTGTCCGAAGTTGCTCTTGAGCGTTTTCCTGCCGTATCCGTTCCTTGTGTTGCCCGCTGCGCGTCCTTCAGCGGTGTTATTGAGGTGGAAATCCATCTCGGCGTTAAGGATACGTTCTAACAGAGCCTTGCTTATCTGAGTGATGATGCCCTCTTTGCCCCATAAATCGTCTTGAGTTTTGACCCCTACGAGCATGGCATCGAGCAAGTCGTTGCTGATCTTGAGTTTTTTCCTGTCTAGCTTCTTCCATTATGCTTACCTCCTGTGTATTTTCCTCTTACACAGTTCATTGTACAGTCTCTCGGCGTTACGATTAACGCGCCTTATTTGGTCATTCATACCGCTTGAGCCGTATACCGCGCTTTCGTTGATGGCAACATTCAATCAGGCACGCCTCGTTCCGTTAGTGAATTTTGAGCCTCTCAATGGATTATCGCCATTGTGCCATACTACCGTCACTGTCTCATACTATGCCTATTCCAAGTGTTCGAGCCAATTTCAGGATTGCGTCTTCAGCTAGTCGGCTGTATCTTACTATCTTTTCAAGCGGTTCACCGCCCATCAGCATATCCGCTGCCACACGATATTCCACTTCTTGACGTTCTTGCGCTAATACTTTTTCTTGGTCATATTCTGTAAGAAACATACCCTTCACCTCCGCCTTGTTCTGCAACAGAAATCTCTTTATCACAAATTCATCAGGCATTTCTTCTATCGCCGCGTCTATTGCCGCCTCAAGATTTCTCATCGTACGTTGAGTTTCTCTGATTGCCTCCACAAGCCACGCATATTCGCTCAATGGTTCACACGCTTCCATGAGTGCCATGTTCTTGCCGTAGTTGATGTTCAGCATCGTTACTATGACTTCAATGTCCCCCCTCGCCTCCGAACGCCTCACTCTGACGCAGGATTTTTTGCTCAGGCTGATTGCCCGTTCCATTGTAGAAGCATACACACTTCGGGCGCGGCGCAGGTTGCAACACGCTGCTGTATGGGTAGTAATCACTTCCGGCTATATATTTCTCGTACAATTTGGCCGCGTACAGCAGGAATCTCATCGGCATATTCGGATTGTACGTACTCTGATGTTCCCAAAGGTTAAGCGCGTCTACGATAATGAAAGAGACATCGTTTTTCATGCCCAGATACACAGCGTCTTCGATTGTGTTGTACTCTATATCCTCTGGATTGTCGTAGTTTGAACCGTTAACCGCGTTGTAAAGCGCAAGCGTCCACTCTCGATTTGCCGGATTGCCGAAAAGGTATTTGAATACCCTGTCTTTATGTTCGTCGTTCACTGCCAACTATCTCGCCTCCCTATTTTCTGCGTCTGTAACAAGTACCGCCGTAATTATCTCGCGCCCATCGCCACCGTAACTCTCCGCATAACCGCGCTCCACTATCTGCTGTGCGCCTACACGTTTCATCTCTTCGACACCCGCGCTCGTTTTCGATAACTTGAACTCAAGTACTACTGTCAGATTCTTGAATTGGATCACCACATCAGCGCGTCCCTTTGAGGTATGAGGCTCACTGTACGAGATTATTCCAGCACCACGCAACAGCATTACGAACATTGAGCGATACCAGAACTCATTTCTGGGGTTGCGCTCTTTGCTACCCGGAGTCGTGTAGTCATCGTAGGCCACTCCCGCAAGCGCAATGTTATACAGCCTCACGATTTCAGGTATATCTCCCTCACGCAATGCCTTCCAGATTTGATTGCCCAGAAGCGCGTAACCTTCTACTCGGTATACCAGCTTCAGGTACATGCTTGACAGCGAGTTCCTCACTTCCCGATTCGGGTAATCAAGCGTCAATAACTGCTCTTCTTTCTTCTCGATTGTCAGATAACCGCTCTGGTACAGGAAACTTGCCGCGTCCGCCTGCTCTATCTCCTGTGCGCTTATGAAGTCATTGCTGTTGATTACTATGTGCCGATACTCTTCGGGGTCTAAGATTTGGTGTTCCTTCATCCATTCTACGATGAATGACGGCGAGCCGCTCTCGTACCAGTAGTTTCGGAACTCTCCCTTCTTCAGGCATTGCAGGATTGAGAACGGATTGTACAGCCTCGTTCGACCGTCAAAGCTGAAGCCGTCATAGTAATCTCTCAGACGCTCAATTAGCTCATCACGAGGTATTCCCATGTCCGCTGAGGCCGCTTCAAGCCAGCCCGCAAAATAGTACTCCAATTCCCACTGCGTGTAACCTGCTATATCGCCGCAACTTTTGTCCATTGATATATCCTCAAGGTTATTCATGGCCGAGAACACGCCCATCTTGCTGAATTTCGATATTCCCGTTATTAACACAAAGCGCAGGTACTCGTCGCAACTCTTCAGCACCGTGTAGAATGAGCGCAATACTTCTCGCATTTCGTGCGCTTTCCTTATGTCTGAGAGATTATCCAGTATCGGCTTGTCGTATTCGTCTACAAGCACTACAACCTGCCCCTGAGATGATATTTCCTCGATTAAATCTATTAATTTGCCCGTCATGCTCTGACTATGTAATTTTACTTTATTCTTTCGGGCTGTTCGCTCTATCATTTCGCTTAATGCCTGTTCTATCGTTACTGAGTCTGTTAGTTTCAACGACGATATATCGAACCTCAGCACTGGTGAAGGATTCTCTGACTGTCGTGTAACCCATTCTTCCGCCGCAAGTCCCTTGAAATACTCTTTGCGCCCCCTGAACATCGCGTCTAATGTCGAGAGCATCAACGACTTTCCGAATCGGCGGGGGCGTGAGAGAAAATACCGCTCTCCCTGTTCGATAAGTTCAAGCAATTTCCCCGTCTTATCAACATACAAGTAATTCTGTTCCCTTATCTTCACAAAGTCCTGTACTCCTATCGGCAGCTTTTTCATTCTCCGTCAGCTCCTTTACATCAGAATATATTATCTGCTGCGTTGTCCTCGATTGCATCCTCGCGCTGGAAGTACTCGCGAAGCACTTGCGTTGACCTGTGGTCTGTTTGGTTCATTATAGAACGTTCCGTTTTTCCCTGCCGGATTGCCGTCGTTACAAACCCTGAGCGCAGGCTGTGCACTGTCAGGTCTAATGATAATCCTGCTTTCGCCGCTGTCTGTTTCACTATCAACCGTACACTCTGCGGGGTCAGGCGTTCCTCCGTCATATGCTCTCCCTTCAATATTCGTGTGAACAGTGCGCCCTCTGAACCGCGAATTTTCAGCCACCTCTTTAACAGCTCCGTCGGTGATACAGTTTTATCCTGACTCGGAAATATCGCCTTCATCATTCCGCGACCCTCTTGGTCGGTCTTCGAGCGTTTCAACTCAATTAATACGATTTCCTGCTTTTCGCGAAATACCCACTTCAGATGCTCAACATCTATCGCGCACAACTCTGAACGCCGAAACGCCCCTGCGACCCCCAGCGCAATTATCGCTTTGTCCCGAATATTTTTAGGTGAATTGTCATCGGGGATCGATTTCAGAAGGTAGCGCACGATTTCGACTGTCGCTGCGTCATGCTTCTTATGCGCCGTTCCGTATTCTCGCCGAAATCCCTCCAGTACTTTCTTCACCAACAGGCTCTCCGTAGGCGAATTTAGTCCCTGCGCCTTGTGCGTCGTCGAGATTGCTGCCATTGTCTGAGTTATTGTCGCATTCGATAATCCGTCTCTAGCCATGTCCGTTATGTATATCGCTAGGATTTCTGGCGCAATCGGACACGAGGAACTCAATCCCTTCTCATTGCACCAGTTCACAAATCGTTTCAGGCGTGAGGTGTATGCGCGTCGCGTCTCTGAGGCTACTGAGGCCTCAACAAGATAACGAATCCTGCCGCTGTAATCGGATAAATCAGGCACGTCTGGAGTATATTTCTCAACCGTAACAAGTGAATTATCTGCATCTATAATAATTATATTATAATACTTATAATACTGATACGGAGGCGATCCGTATTTCAAACTGTTCCGAACAAGATGAACTATGCACAGCTGAATGTCCGATTTGGGGAACACCCCTTTTATCGCATCTGGAAATCCTGTTAGGCCGTCCACGCAGAACACAAATACGTCTTTTACTCCTCTGTTGTTCAATTCTGTGAGTACCTGCGCCCAGAATGACGCTCCTTCATG
>JAFYBQ010000014.1 GCA_017540085.1 Synergistaceae bacterium
CAACAGAGGAGTAAAAGACGTATTTGTGTTCTGCGTGGACGGCCTAACAGGATTTCCAGATGCGATAAAAGGGGTGTTCCCCAAATCGGACATTCAGCTGTGCATAGTTCATCTTGTTCGGAACAGTTTGAAATACGTATCAAAAGCATCCCAGAAGTGGACAATGCCGATAAGCAACTGGTCAAAAGCATTAAGTCACTTCTATGTGAGATACGCAGACCGTTTCCCGAAAGTGTCATAGAAAAATCTCATACACAGTTTACTTGACAGACCCCATTCCGAGAGTCATGAAGCTGTAGAGGAAGTACGGCCTCATTGAGCGCACGACATTCGCGAAATAGAAAACGGGACGGCGTGAAATTCCTGCGGCGACTCTTCCCGCGTCAACGTAATAGAACACAGCGCACACTACAGCAAGGAGTATCACAAGGAAAAATTCCCAGCTCGTGAAAAAATCTTTTACCTTCTTCATGGCCTATATATTCCTCCCTCCTAAATCCTGCTTTGCTGAAATCCTCTGCAATATCACGTTGAGTAGAATCGCGAACAGTAACAGAATGCCTTTAATGAACTCCGTAATCATTGAGTTACCGATTCCCATCTGAGGAATCGCGCTGTCAATGAACGCCACCATAAGCGCACCGATTACGACTCCCGTGATTTTCCCGTAACCGCCCGTAACGCTGACTCCTCCGAGAACACATGCGGCAATCGTGAACATCTCATCACCTGTTGCGCTCCCTTTCTCGATAGCGGCATAGAACGCAAGCCACATTATTCCCGCAAGCCCCGCTGAAGCTCCGCATATCGTGTGAGCGAGGACTCGAATCTTGTTGAGATGTACTCCGCGCATTTGTGCCGCCTCAGCGTTTGAGCCGACAGCGTAAAGATTCCGGCCTGTTCGCGTGTAGTTGAGGAATATTGCAGTCCCAATCACAACGAGTACAGCAAGCCACACGAGGAACGGAAGCCCTAAAAATTCATGATTGATGAGGCTGTCTTTGAATGACTGTGTGAGCTGAGTCGGGTTGACTTTGTTCATGCCTAGTAGCCAGTTCATTGGGATTAACGCCCGGACTATATAGCTTGTGCCTAACGTAACAATAAGCGCGATGACTCGTCCGTAGCTCATTAAGACTCCGTTCACCGCACCGATAGCCGCGCCGATTGCAATTCCAAGCACGAACATCAATAACGTATTCTGAATCACTCCGAGTCCCATCAGTTTTCCCGCGACAGCTCCGGCGAACGCAAGCACAGCCGTTGTAGAAATGTCGATTGACCCGACAAGAAGGACGCAGAGCATTCCGCAGCACATCACCATATTTATTGAGCCGTTCTTGAGGACGTTTAGCCACGAATTAGCGAGATAACCCGGCACTCTCACATTCACCGCGAAAAGCAAAAGCGCAAGCACTCCGAGAAGGGGAAGCTCTCTGTGTTCAATCAGGAATGAATAGACCGATTTGTGTTTAGCCATTATGATTCCTCCCTCCCTATGACGCTTTCGACTGAGGCATGGCCGCGTTCAAGATTATTTCTTGCGTGAGGCTCTTTGTGTCTGTGAACTCGGCTGTGATTTTCCCCTCGCTCATGACATATATACGGTCTGACATGTTGATGACTTCTGGCAATTCTGAACTTATCATGAGGATTCCGAGTCCCTGCGAGGCTAAGTCGCTCATAATTTCGTAGATAGCGGCTTTGCTGCCAACGTCGACTCCTTTTGTCGGCTCATCAAGAATGATCATCTTTGGATTCGCGGCGAGCTGTTTCGCAACAACAACCTTCTGCTGATTTCCTCCGGATAACGCGCCCGTTAATGTGTCAGTGTCAGGGGCTTTTATCGCGAGAAGGTCTTTCATTCCGTCTGAAAGCTGACGTTCTTTCTTGGGACTGACAAAGATTCCGTTCTGGCATTCTTTAGCCATTACAGGGAGCGAGATATTATGATTGATTGACCACTGCAACAATAAGCCGTCTTTCTGCCTGTCTTCAGGAAGGTAGCCTAATCCTTTTTCCATCATCTGAGTCGGCGTATGTTCGTGAATTTCCTCTCCCATGAAGAAAATTTTTCCTGAGTCCGGCTGATGGACTCCGAAAACTGACTCCATTACCTCAGTGCGTCCTGCTCCTACAAGCCCGGTGAGTCCGACAATTTCCCCGGCCTTCACGGAGATGTTCACGTCCCGGAAAAATCCTGTCCGGCTCAGATTCTCAAGCCTCAATAATTCCCCGCCTGTTTCGGTTTCCTTCTTTGGGTAAAGCTGATTGATGTCCCTTCCGACCATCTGATGAATCAGGAATGACTGCTCGACCTCGTGAAGATTCCACGTGCCTATGTACTGAGCATCGCGGAAAACCGTAACACGTTCTGCGAGTCCGTAAATGTCCTCGAATCTGTGAGAGATTAATATTATCCCGGTGCCGTTGTCGCGGAGTCGTAACGCTATCTTGTAGAGTGCTTCTGCCTCGCGCTGAGATAATGCCGCTGTAGGTTCGTCCATGATGAGAATTTTTGCGTTCATTGAGAGGGCTTTTGCGATTTCTATAAGCTGCTGCTGCGCTACTGAGAGCGAGCCAACGGAAGCGGTTGGGCTAAAATCCGCGTCAACAGCTTCAAGAAGTTTCTTTGCCTCGCGGTTCATTTTCGCCCAGTCGATAAAAGGCCCGATCTTGTACTCATGGCCGGCAAAAATATTTTCTGCGACGCTCAAATCAGGGTAGCTTGCGGCGTGCTGATATATTGCGGCGATTCCTCGTTCCTGAGCGATTATAGGGTCAGACATCACGACTTTCTCACCGTTAAGGATGATTTCTCCTCCGTCAGGCTGGTGCGCTCCCGTGATGACTTTTATGAACGTGGATTTTCCCGCGCCGTTTTCACCTGCGAGTGCGTGAATTTCTCCGGCCTTCAAGTTGAAGTGAACATTGTCGAGAGCCTTAACGGAGAGTCGACAATCCTGACTACTTTGGTTGGGATCAAGCGTACGTAACGTATCCGGCAGTTTTCCCAACAGTTTTAGTTCCTATCGAGGCAACTAATGAGCTGTACAGATTAGCGGCAGAGGCACGGGGAAAATCAGTAGAGCAGGATAAGGAGGTTTACGATTTCTTCATTGGCCTGAATGGTTTTCTTCCGCTGAAGACTGACACGTGCATTGAGTTTCTGGACTATAACGGTATGTCGTACGTAATTGACATTGACGATGATGCTCTTCCTAAAGTCCGTAAGGTTCTTGATGAACAACTAGCAAGACATGGCCAATCCGTTGAGGGATTGCTGGAAGAGGCTGAAAAGGTCATGAGGAGATAGCCATATGAGCAACGTCAGTGTAGAGGAAAAGAAGGCTGAGGCTCTCCATCGCATGAAAAGTCTCGGCCTTTTCACGGAAGCTAAAGAGTTCGACAGAACAGGAAAGGTCAGATTGTTTTTGCAAAATGCTGACCTGTTCTTATGCGTTAAAGGAAAAGAATTAGATCAGATCAGAGCATTCGAGCTAAGTTATAACGCTCTTGTGTTTGCAGTCATTCGTACCTTTACGAGTGGTGGCATGATGGACAGCTACTTGTTCGTCGGTGATTATCCTGAAGAATGGGCTGATGACCGCAGGCTTCTGTTGGAAGGTGAAGCAACGGCATATGTCTATAACCATGACGTGCCTTATTGCTCGGAGGTAGGAAGCGTCGGTATTAAGCATTTGCCCGGTTCAGGCTTGTATCGGATTTGGTGAGAGGAGGTGAATATTGTGAAAACATATCAGGTCAATTGGGAAAAGTTATACGGAAGATGAAGTCATTGCTATTCATAGCATGTGGCAGAACATTCAGGATCGAAACAACATTAGCGAGTGTATAGAGCTTGCTCTTGCCATGCTGGGTGATGGTGAGGTCTCTGAATACGCTCGCAATAACAAGTTCCACATCATAGAGCAATGTTTGGAAGATTTGCCTGAGTGGGGTGTCTGGCAGGATGAATGCTTGAGTCAGAATTGTCTGTTGCTTGATTATCTCATTGCGGACAAGTTGAAAGCGATGTACGAAAACCACAAGAAGGAGTCCTAGCCATGAAGGAGTACACGATCAGAATCAAAGAAACGCTGGAAATGCGTGTCTTTGTCGAAGCCTCATCTGTACAAGAGGCAAAAGACAAAGTGCAAACGGCTTGGGAAAATGGCGATTACATCCTTGATGCAGAGCATTTTCAGGGCGTAACTTTTAGCATTGCGCGTAGGAGGTAACAATGTGAAAGATGTAGTTTTTACAACGAGTGGCGTAACGAGCTGGGGTTATTCGTGGGAATGGACTTTTGACGGCGGTGTTGATCTCAAAGCTCCAGACGGACACACACTCTTAGTAACTGACTTGCATACGCAGGTTCCAGAGTACAATTTCGAGGATGACTTATACGACCGTAATTTCTCGATGTCTCAGGCTCAAGATGCCGAATGGGGGCAAATATGCTGGAATTGCTATTTGCTGGAATCTGCGATTTACAGCTTGGCTTGGGAGAGCTTCAGGTCATGTGCTGGTCAGGTTGTTCAGGACTTCAAAGCAAAGAATCCACAGGCGCATTGCTTAACTGAGGATGAGTATGAAGCTATATTAGCGTCCTGCCTGAATGCTATCAGGAAACAGCAAGGTTGGGATTCTGAGAAGTTGGAATGGCTGTTTGATTGCAATGGCTCTATTAATGAGGCTGTTGATGAGTGGCTTACGGATTCTCTGGAAAGACAGGGACTCATGTAATGTCATGTTCGTGTCTGTAAACAAAAAGCAATGAAGTTTTAGCGTAAAATTTTTCTCGTATGTCTTTCTTGAAGGTCTTTATTGAAAGTGTTGACAAATACGCCTTAAAGTTGTATTATATAACCATAGAGAAAGAAAGTAGAGGCAAACTCGGCCTACTATCAAGAATGAATATAATACAGGCAGTACAACAAATAATGCTAAACCGATAAGTACCGCTCCTCTCATGGAACGCTTCACGTTAAACAACTCCTCGAATGAAAATTTATGATGGCTGTGATTTCTGCCCCTTCAGCCTGTAAACGAACGCTAAGACCTCAGCGACTCCCCTGTAGAAATCTTCGGGGACTTCCTCGCCTATCTCGACATTCTCATACAATGCCCACGCAAGCGGCTTGTTCTCTATGACCGGGACAAGATTATTCTGCGCGATTTCGCGAATCCTCTGCGCTAAGTAGTCCGCTCCTTTTGCGATAACCTGCGGCGCGCCCATCACCCCGCGGTCATATTGCAGGGCGACGGCTATATGTGTCGGGTTCGTGATTACTACGTCAGCTTTCGGGACATCGGACATCATTCGGTTTCGTGCCATTTCTCTTTGCTTCTGACGGATTTTCTGCTTGACCTGCGGATCTCCTTCCATCTGCTTGTACTCGTCTTTGACTTCTTTCTTGCTCATCTTGATAGACTTCTCAAAGTCCCATTTCTGATAGGCGTAATCCGCGAACGCCATCACCAGCAGCATTAGTGCCAGTCTCATGGCCAAAGTCCAAAGCATATCCCAAAATTGTCGGCTCCCAATCTCTAACGGCATCTGCATTGCTTTTGACGACATCGGCAGATAGTTCTTGATTGCGTTGTATATCATCACGGCAAAAATTGCTGACTTCAATAACCCCTTCAGGAGTTCCACGCACGAGCGCATAGAGATAATTTTCTTCATGCCGGAAAAAGGATTCAGCCTGTCGAATTTCGGCACAAAAGGCTCTCCCGTGAACGCGAATCCTACCTGCGCTATCACCGCGCTTGTCGCAAAAAGAACAACGAGTCCTCCCAGCGGAAGCCACGCCGCAAAGTAATCCTTGATTGCCTCCCATGATACCCACGAGAACCACCCATCCTGCAAGATTGCCCGGTCGCCTATCGCCATGAACATGAAGCGAATCATTCCCGTTAGAGTCCGCCACACTGACGCGCCCAATAACGCAAGAGCCAATAACGCCGTAATGATAGCCACCGCGGCGTTTATGTCCTTGCTGACACATACACGGCCTTCCTCGCGGACTTTCTCGCGCTTGTGAGGTGTTGCTTCCTCTGTGCGTTCCTCAGCCATTTACGGGCCTCCACATTCGCAGAACGCTTAGGGCAAATTCGACCCACCGCTCAAAGTTTGCGTGAATCAAATCCATCATCAATGGGATTACAGCCGCCAATACCATGAATCCGAGCATGACTTTCACGGGGAGTCCAACGACAAAAATATTCATCTGCGGGACAGTCCGCGCCAGAAATCCGAGTCCCACGTCAGACAAGACTAACGCGCAGTAAAACGGGATAACCATCCTCAAAGCCAGCACAAAGAGACTCTGAAGCCACGTCCCTAACTGCAAATCGCCTGACGGGAATAATGAGAGCTGGCCGGGCGGTACAAGTTTCAGCGTCTCAATTAATGCCTGAATCATAATCAAATGCCCGTTCCACCGAAAATAGAACCACATAGCGACAAAGAAATTTAGCTGTCCCAAAATTGATGTCTCACTCTGCGTTGAAGGATCCATCACCTGAGCCATAGAGAATCCGATTGTCGTCCCGGTCTGCTCGCCCGCTACCCTCAGCGCGTAAAGTGGCAATGCAGAAATGAAGCCCAGCGCGACTCCTATCAGCAATTCGCGAATGAATACCGCGGCGATAAATATAACCTCGTCAAAATATATCATCGGGATGTCCTCAGCCTTTATGATTCCGACTGAACACACCGTGAGCATTACGGCGAAAAGATAGCGGAAGGGAGTCGGCGGCATTGTTGATGTGAAAATCGGCGAGCTGAACACAAGCCCGATGTATCGCAGGTGAAGGAGCATGTAGACGGCTAATAGCTGAGACGGTAATTCAAGCCCGCGCATTTGCGAGTCAGTTTATGAATCTTTCGAGCTGGCCTAAAATTTCGCGGGTCATTACGAGCATTCGCTGACCTATCCACGGCGATAACAGCACTATGCAAAGGAAGACCGCCAAAATTTTCGGGATAAATATCAATGTCTGCTCCTGAATTGATGTCGCTGTCTGCAAAATTCCTATGAACAGTCCGATTACCATAGCCACAAGCAAAATCGGAAGCGTAACAGAAATCATTGTCCATATTGCCCCCGTCATAATATCGGGAAGGCTTAATGTTGTTACTGTATTCATTTCTCACACTCTCTTTTACGGTACGTTTGTGAAGCTCTTTAACACGCTCATCACTACGAGATTCCATCCGTCAGCCATGACAAATAATAACAGCTTGAACGGAAGCGAAATCATCATAGGCGGAAGCATCATCATTCCCATAGCAAGAAGGACGCTCGACACGACCATATCAACAACAAGGAACGGAATATATATCACGACTCCCATCTGAAAGGCCGTCTTCAGCTCGCTTAACATGAACGCGGGAATCAAAATTCTTGTGGGAACCTGCGACTGATTCGCGGGGCGGTCTGCTCCTGCCATTGAGATTATGAGCGATAATTCTTCCTGCCGGGTGTAACGGAACATGAAATTTCTTACGGGTTCTATTGACCTGTCCCAAGCCTGTTGAGCGTTGATATTGCCGGATAAATACGGGTTGAGGCCGTTATCGTAGACCTGAGTCCAAGTCGGATACATCGTGAACATTGTGAGGAATAACGAGAGTCCCGCTATGACTTGCTGAGGGGGGGACTGCTGTAGACCTATTGCCCGCTGAACGAATCCCACAACGATAATTATACGGGTGAAGCTCGTAACCATCAGCAATATTGCCGGAACGAGACTAAGCACCGTCATTAACGCTAAAATTTGGAGCGTCAATGCCACGTCCCGCGGGGAATCTGCCTGGCCGAGTCCGAGTGTGATTGAGGGTAATGGGATTGTCCCGGAAAGCTCCGGCGGTCTCGGAGGGTTGAGAATTGCCGCTGATGATACCCCGTGAAGTATCAGCACAAGCAACATCATAACGGGCGCGAGGATTCTAACAGTCCGCTTCAGCTTGGGATTTAGTCCATTCGGCATAGCTCCATCTCCCTATGAGGCTTGATCCGTGAGGCCCTGCAGTGAACGCGACAACGTCAGGCCCGCAGCGCACAACTAAAAATATATCCCTGGCAGTCAAGCGCAGGGACGTTATTATTTCAACGTTTTGCGAACCTTTCGCGTTTGGGTTGTTCTTCCTGAAATATTTTGTGAGGACGAAAGCGCACAAGGCCATCAATATCAGCGCACATACAGCCCGAATCAAATAGGCTGTGAGACTCACGCTCTGTATTTCTATGACAGCACCTTCGTTATTGCTTCTATGACTCTCTCAGGCTGGAAGGGCTTGACGATGAAATCATTTGCCCCGGCCTGAATCGCCTCGATTACCATGGGCTGCTGACCCATTGCCGAGACCATTACGACTTTCACGCTGGGATCGAGTGCCTTTATTGCCTTTACCGCGTCAATGCCGTTCATTTCCGGCATAGTTATATCCATTGTGATGATGTCGGGCTTGTATTTCTGGAACGCCGCGACTCCTGCCTTCCCGTTTTCAGCCTCTGCGACAACCTCGAAATCGTTTTTTGTGAGAATGTCTTTCAGCATCATACGCATGAACGCCGCGTCATCGACTATCAAAACTTTCTTGCCCATTCAAAAACGCTCCTTCAACGTAATTATATTTTGTGGATTTGCCCAGCATTATAACACGAAACGAGGCGAAAAATTTACGAGGCCGCCCGCGCCGCTCCTCCCGGTATTATGTCAGTGATACGGACTCCGAAATTCTCATCAATCACGACAACTTCACCATGAGCGATTAATTTCCCGTTCACGAGAATGTCAACAGGCTCTCCCGCCATTTTGTCGAGTTCAACAACCGCGCCTGCTGTGAGGGCTAAAATTTCTGATACGCTCTTTCTTGCCTTCCCAAGCTCAACCGTAACACGCACGGGAATGTCCGCGATTAAGTCAATCGGACTCGGTGCGCCTCCCCCGCTCCCGCCTCCCAAAGGCTGAAACGCCGCGGGCCTCACGTCAACCGCCGGGCCTGCGTTCTGTCTTCCTCCGCTCATATTTCCGCCTCCCATAGGGTTATTGTTCGATGCCTGGGACTGCGGCTGCTTCCCTTCGAGGGCATCACGCATAAATCCGGCTATGTCAAGCGCGTTGTCAAGCGTCAGGCATGTCCAGATATTGAACGGCTTTAGTCCGTCAATCGTAACATTAACGGGGCTGCACCAAATTTTTTTGTCGGCAGGCTCAAGCGACAGTGCGCGCCAGTCATCCTCGCCAAGTGCTGATGTCGTGTTTTCGGGCATGAGCCTTTTCCCGGCCATGAGTCCCGCAAGGCTCGTGAATGCTGACCCTACAACCTGACTCAATCCTTCCTGCGCCGCGTTCCAATATAGGTCGCTGGGTTCGGGAACGTCCCCGCCTCCGCCGCCCATCATGAGATCCGCGAGAGTCAATGCGCCTTTCTGGTCAACAACAAGCGCGAGCGGCCTGTCATCGAGTCCGCCGAAAGTTGTCGAGAAGAGAAACGGAATCTCAGCGAACTTTCCCCGGAAGTCGTCCTGCGTCAAAATTTCGGGTGTTCCAACGTTCGTGATAACATTTTTCCCGGCAAGCATGTTGATTACGCTGTTTTCGGAATTTGCGAACGTGTCAGAAACTTTCGCGAGCTGTTCCGCGTCCGCGTCTGAAATCTCGTCAGCGTCGCCGAAATCCCCTCCGCCTGAAAGAAGCGCGTTTATCTCATCGGGACTCAGTAAATCATCAGACATTAATCATTTCTCCTTTCATGCGTCATCGTCTTTTGCTGAAACCTGCGGAATTTCCCGCGTCAAAACTTTCGTCAGCTCAACCGCCATATGACCGTTCAATGTTCCCGGCCTGGCTTTGAAGCGCACCTGATTGCCGACTCTCACATCGATATGCGAGTCTTTTAGCTCGTCAAGTTTTATTACATCGCCAACCTGAAGCGCGTAAACGTCAGCAAGAGACAGCACCGTGTGTCCAAGCTCCATAGCAAGCGGCATGTTGACCTGCATAATAGAATTACTGAGCCAAGTTTTGACCTCGTCGTCTCCCTTGTGGCTTGTTGACGCGAACCACTGCTGACTCGAAAGCCTGTCCATAATCGGCTCAATCAGGAAGTACGGAAAGCACAAGCTCACCATTCCTTCAACATCTGAGACTCTCAGCTTCATTATGACAACAAGAACCATATCACTTGGAGAACATATCTGCACAAAGAACGGATTACTTTCCATCGACTCGAACCTGAAGCGGACATCAACAACAGTACTCCAGCTGTCTTCAAGCAATTCTAATATCCTCATGATTACGCGCTCGATGACGGTTTTCTCAATGTCGGTAAGCTCTCTTACATTGCCGGAAAATGTCCCGCGCCCGCCTAACATACGGTCTATTATCGTGAAGACTAATGACGGGTTAATCTCTATGAGCATTGAGCCTTCAAACGGGTGCATTTCGATTAAGCCTATAACAGTGGGCTGGACCATGTAATTCACGAACTCTTCATAGGCGAGCTGCTCAACGGAAGCAATTTCCGCTGACACAATCGAGCGTATCAGGGTAGAAAGTACCGTAGTCATCTGCCGGGCGAATGACTCGTGAATCATCTGTATCGCCCTGAGCTGATCTTTGCTGAATTTGTCGGGACGCTTGAAATCGTAGACCTTTAACTTTGCGTACTCGTCAGCCTTAGCGGCGATTTCGTCAATGTTCGCGCCGCTTGAGATTGACTTCATTAAAGCGTCAATAGCGTCCTGTGATAATACGTCGGGCATTTGTCAGAGCCTCTTACTGTAAAACTATGCTCTCGAAAAGCACGTTTGTTATTGGAGCTTCCCCGCCTACGTCCGGGAGCATTCGGTTCAGTGAGCGTTTTATGTCTCCGGCAAACTGCAGAGTCCCTTCCGCGCTTGTGAGGTCGTCATATACTCTGTCTTTCACGAGCATGAAAACTTCATTGCGTATCCTCATGAGCCATCCGGGAGTCTGAATTAATGCCGCGGCTCCTTCCTTTTCTGTAAGCTCAAGAGAGAGTCCGAAACTGATTACATGACGGCCTGCCCCTGCCAAGTTGCTGGTGAACTCGCCTATTGACACGACCGGGCCGGGGTTCTGTATGACTTTTGCGGTGCCTATGGCGTTTGTGTCTTCGGGTGCCATTGTCCTGCCTAGAATGAGTCCGCCCCCGAATCCCGCGCCGAACATTACGAGTCCTACTACTGCAAAAATTATTATGCGCTTCAAGTTTTATTGTCCTCCCTGATGAATAGTCTAGAATATTGGCGGAAGTCCCGCGTCCTTGCATACTTCATTCGCTGATATTCTGTCGAAAATTGTATGACGCTTAACCGCTACGGCTCTTCCGTCCGGGTGAACATAAAAGCTGTGGCGTTTCCCTTCACGCTTCAGATAAAAGCCGCACTGCTCTAAATACTTTACGACATCCCTGCGCTTAACTGACATGTACCATCAATGCCTCTTCCTCAGATGGTATACATTCAGGCGCAACCGATACGGACATCGGCTCAAAAATCAGCGGGATATACGGGATCTTTCTGCCGTCTTCCTCGTAAAGTTCTGCCATTTCTCCGGCTGCTTCCTGCAAAAGTTCCCGGCAGTCGTCAAGATCTTCACCCTCTGTAATAACTCCCGGCCATTCAAGAAGCCTCCCTAAATAACCGTGTTCAAGTTTCCTGTAACAAGCTGTAAATTGCATCGTAAATCCCTCCTTCAGCGTTTAGGATACTGCGACAAGAATACTATCTCCACCCGCCTGTTCAAGGCTCTGTGTTCGCTTGTGTCATTGGGTACTATAGGCTGTGCCGAGCTGTAGCCCGTCGCCTGAAGTCTCACGGGGTCAAATCCGCCCTCATGCTCCATGTAACTGGCAACCGCCGCCGCCCTCATGGCCGATAATCCCCAGTTGTCGCGGTAAGGCCCTCCGCGAAGGACTCCCGAATCCGTATGACCCTCTACCGCCGCAAACGGCACACGATCCCGGACAAGCTCCGAAATTTTGTAGAGTGCGCGCCTTCCTTCCGGCCTAAGCTCCGCGCTTCCCGGCAGAAACATGAACTGATCGCTGATTGAGACGGCGACCCCGCGCTGATTGATTGACACCTGTATGTCCCTCGTGAGATTCTCAGACCGCAGAAAGGAGTTGAGCGTGTACGCAACGTGCCTCGTGTCAATTTCTACACGCTCACTTGCCCCCGGGCTTGTGCCAACTTCCCCGCTTCTGTTCGGGTCGGTCGACTCCTCTGTCGTTACGCCGCCTTTGAGGATTCCCAGAGAACCCCGCAGGGACAGTAACGCCTTCTGAAATTTCTGCGAGTCAATCGAGGACATAGCGAACAGCAGAATGAAGAAACACAATATAAGCGTAACCATGTCCCCGTATGTACCCATGTAGAAAGGTGCTGAGAGTCCCGGCTCTTCCGGCTTTTTCTGACGCGCCATAGTTTAGCCCTCCTCCTGATTGAAGGCTTCGCGCATTGCGGGAGGAAGATATACTTTCAGTTTCTCTTCAACGATTCGAGGGTTCTCCCCTGCCTGTATCGCTAGTATTCCTTCTACCATCAATTCCATCGATTTGACTTCCTGCGCTGAACGTGCCGCAAGTTTTTTGCTGACGGGAGACCCGAACATGTTAGCCATCATTGAGCCGTACATTGTCGTGATGAGTGCGACCGCCATACCGGGACCGAGCGCGTTAACGTCCGAAAGGTTTCCCAGCATTGCTATAAGTCCGATAAGTGTACCGATCATTCCGAACGAGGGAGCGAACTCCGTCAAGTGGTCAAAAACTGCTTTGTTCGCGCTGTGCCTGTCCTCAAAGTTTCCTATCTCAGTGTCAAGAATCGCCCGCACTAATTCCGGGTCTGTTCCGTCAACAACAAGCTGTATTGCCTTCCTCATGAAGTCGCTCTCAACCTCGGCAATGTCAGCCTCAAGCGATAACAATCCCTCGCGCCGTGCTTTTTCCGCAAAGCTCACAATCATCTGAACCATTCCGACTAAATCAGGCTCATGAAACACAAATACATTCTTCAGGCATCCGGTCATAGCTTTGAGCCTTGCGCCGGGGTTTGAGATTATTGTCGCGCCGATTGCACCTCCGATTGTGATCATCAGTGAGGGAACGTCTATATATGCTCCGATGTTGCCGCCGGAAGCCATTGACGCAATAACTAGTATCCATGTCGCCAAAAATCCGATGAGACTCGTTAAATCCAATGTGTATGCACCTCTGACGCTGTATTATTCTGGTTTGTCTGCTTCGTCCGCAGTGTTTGCTATTATGCAGGTATAGCCCGCCGCTTTCCTGAAGGCTATTATTTTCCTGTACACGTCCTTCACTTTCTCTTTTACCACATAGCGGTGGCCGTTGAGGAGACGCAGTACAGTATCAGGCGTTACATCAATGGTTTCAATCATGTCGGAATTAAGCAGGAATGCCTCGCCGTTCAGACGATGTACTTCAATCATTATATTACAACGCCAGCCCTTCGCTTGAAATTTCTTAATCCGTAATATTATGCCGGGATAATCAGCTTAATATTATACGATTTTGAAGGCAAAAAGCGATAAAATAATCACACGAAAAATTTTCCCGGAGGTGCAATAAAAATTCACCATGCCAGAAAATATTAATGACCTTTACAATCATGTAGACTTTATCATTAACGGCGGGGCAGTGAAGACTCTTGCCGACTATCTCGAAAGCGCGGGCATTAAGGCGGTAATCGCAGAGTCTGGGACTCCAGGTCTCCTGAATGTTACAGGAGCGGCCGGACTCATGCCGTCATCCCTCACAATCAAGGACGAAATCACCGTGCTGTTCGCGAAATCACCCGCAAAAGAATCGTACCAGCTCGAATTTTCCGCAGGCAATGACACATGGCCGGGTGTCATCAGAATCAGGGGGGCATATTGGGAGCTGTATATACTCCTCAAAGACAAACCCGAAAATCCCGACTCCCTCCTCAAAGACCTAAAGCCCTACGCCGGACTCATAATGCTGTGGGAAAACATGCGTAACATTTCCGAGACAGAGAAAAAATTATCCCGTCTGTCGTATATGATCCTTGCCACAAAAAGCACACTCGCGTCAATCTTTGAGCCTATGCCGCTTCAGTATTTCGCCTCGTTCCTTGCTGACGTTCTGCAGGAGAGCCTGTTCCCGAAATCCGTCGCAATCCTCAAAGATGAGGGAAATTATTTGACGGTCTTCAACGGAAAGGCCGACTCCATTCCCGAACGCAGGGGAGTTTACGCGGAACAGATTCTCCCGCCCGCGCCTGTTGTCGTGAAGAGCGACTCGCCCGCTGAAGTTGTCCTGCCTGTCGCTGAAGGTGATTGCAGGCTCTTCTGCCTCATGACGTGGGACAAGCTCCCGGACAAAGAGACGATGAATTTCATTGAGCTGCTTGGGAATCTCGCAGTCCGTGCAATCGCAATCAACAATTTACGCACCCAGTCCCGGCAGGCTGAAGCGTCAATTTCCGCAGGGGAGTTCACGGTTCTTTCACTGTCGAACGTCCTGAAAGTTTTGCGCGGTGCTGAGGACAGGTCAAAATTCTTCTCGCTCCTTGTCGATATATTCATGGAGCAGTGCAGAATGAACAGCTGCATTCTCGCCACTTGGAGCAATTCCCGCAAAGGCTACGCGCTCTCGGAGCAGAGACGGGGACACATCAAAGCCGAGGCTGAGACAACATTACTCCCGTCCCCTGAAGGCCCGGTGAAGTCCGCCAATGTCGGAGAAGCATATTATGATCTCGGAGCGATGAGTCCTGACTCCGTGTTCAGGTCATGGGGGCTTGCGGGGTGTCCGTGGAAAAACGCCCTCAAAGAGTCGTCAGCAAAATACATTTTCCCCGTCTGCGATGACAATTCGCTTGTAGGAATAATCGCGCTCGGTTCGGGGACTGAAGGAAGGAATGCGCTTGACCGTTCGCAGCTGGCTTCCCTGCAATTAATCGCACAGTTTGCGGCGTATGAGTTCAGGCGGTTCGCATAAAGAGGAATTACCCCCCTCCGTAAACGGTGTCCCCCCTAAGTTAGGGGAGAGGGAGCAAGGCGGAAGAGGGGTAAACATAAAAGTGATATGAATTTTCTGCGACAAGGATTCACACATAAAGACCTGCTGAATATCGATGATGACAAACTGCCCCTGCTGGCTGACGATGTGAGGTCGGTTGTTGTTGACACAGTGAGGAAAAACGGCGGGCATTTAGGCTCATCACTCGGAGTCGTTGAGCTGACAATAGCAATGCTGAAAGTTTTTGACCCACTCAATGACCGCATAATTTTTGATGTCGGCCATCAGTCCTACCCGTACAAGATTCTCACAGACAGGTTTGACCGCTTTCACACTCTCCGAATGAAGGACGGAATATCAGGTTTCCCCCGCCGGAATGAGTCGCCCTATGACCATTTCAACACGGGACACTCAAGCACATCAATTTCTGCGGCACTGGGTTACGCAAAGGCGCGGGACTTGCTTCACGAGGACAGGAATATTATTGCCTTCATCGGGGACGCTTCATTGATTAACGGGCTTGCGTTCGAGGCACTGAATTACGTCCGCGAGACAAACACCCGCCTGATTATCATCCTCAACGACAACAGGCACTCAATCAGCAACAGGGTCGGGGGATTCTCTACGGTTCTTGCGGAGCTGTCAGCCAACACGATATACAGGAGGGCAAAAAACTTTTTCCGGCGGCATTTTGGAGGCAACAGCAGACAGCCTTACGCGGGGAACACGAATCTTTTAGCCCGCGCAAGAAATTTCTTCAAGGCATTCACCAGGCCGATAAACATTTTCGACAAGCTCGGAATAAAGTACTGGGGGCCTTTCGACGGCCACGACATGAAGACCGCTATCCGTATGATGACGCTGGCCAAGAATTACTACAGGCCGGTGATACTTCACTTCAACACCGTGAAAGGCAAAGGACTCCCGGAAGCAGAGTCAGACCCGACAAAGTATCATCAGCTTTCACCCGCAGGGACTCCGAAATTTCGAACATGGAGCGAGGCGGCCTCAGAGATTGCCGAAGAGTTAGCCATGAACGATGACAGAATAGTCTGCTTCACGGCGGCCATGATGACGGGGGTGAAGCTGGAGAAATTCTCGCGGGCATTTCCGGGACGGTTCTTTGATGTCGGAATCGCCGAGTCTCACATGCTCACGATGGCGGCAGGGCTTGCGGCGGGAGGTATGCGCCCGTGGGTGTTCATATACTCGACATTCTTGCAGAGGGCTACGGATCAGCTAATGCACGACATTGCGCTTCAGAATCTTCCTGTTGTGATTATGGTTGACCGCGCCGGGCTGTCAGGCTCAGACGGCGACACACATCAGGGAATGCTCGATATTCCGTGGGGCAGGCCGGTTCCGAACCTCGAAATTTACGCCCCCTGCGATGAAGACTCCCTCCGTGAATGTATGCTCATTGCCTCAAAACGTAACGGCCCGACATTGATACGTTACCCCCGCGGGAAAATCCCGGACGGAAAAATCACAGTCAGCACAGAAAATGGAATCGCAAAAATTTCTGACGGTCATAACTGGGCACTGTTCGGGAACGGCGCAGGCGTGAATATCATGCTTGACGTTCGTGAAACGGCGCGGCGTGAAGGCGTTGACGTTCCTGCGGTGTATGACGTTCGGAGGGTCAAGCCGATTGACGCGGAGGAATTGCGCGGGATTCTGGGACGGTACAAAGTTGCAGCGGTGATTGAGGATAACTACATGGCCGGGGGATTCGGCGAGGCTTTCGGGGCATTAATCGCGGAGAAGGGACTCGGCGTGAAATTATTGCGTTTCGGAGTGCCTGATGTCTGCGTGAAACATGCAACACAGGAGGAACAGCGCGAGCTTTACGGAATGACCGCCCGGAATATCATTGACACGTACAGGAATGAAGGACAAACAGAGACTCGATAAATTACTGCCTGAGCTGGGACTCGCTGAAACACGCGCAAAGGCTCAGGCTCTTATTATGGCCGGAAAAGTCCGGGTGAACGATCAGACCGTAACAAAAGCCGGAGCTATGTATGAGCGCGGGATAAATATCACGGTTGACGATGTGCCGAAATGGGCGGGGCGTGGTGCGCTGAAATTATTGCGGGCGTTCGAGGTTTTCGGGCTTGACGTCGCCGGGAAGGTCTGCGCTGATTTCGGAGCGTCAACAGGAGGATTCACGGACGTATTATTGTCGAACGGTGCGCGGAAAGTCTACGCGGTTGATGTCGGTTACGGCCAATTGATATGGAGGCTTGCGAGTGATTCGCGTGTTGTCGTAATGGACAGGACTAACGCAAGGTATTTGACCCGTGAAAATTTCCCTGAGACGATAATTTTTGCGGGGTGTGATGTCTCGTTCATATCGCTGAAACTGATTCTCCCGGTGCTTGATGATGTGGCTGACTCTGAAGCCGTCGTGTTAATCAAACCTCAATTTGAGGCCGGAAGGGACAGAATTTCGCGGGGGGTAGTCCGGGACAAGTCGATTCATGCAGAAGTTATTGACGAAATATTGAGCTTCATACGGGAAAAAACGCGGTTCAAAGTTGCCGGGCTTACGTATTCGCCTGTAAGAGGGCAGGAAGGGAACATAGAATTTTTGTGCCATATTACGCACGGCGGAGAGGATAAAAAGTTTGCCGTTAATGATATAGTTGACGAGGCGCACGAAAAAACGGGGAGTGATTAACGTTACATGAGGCAGAAAGAATTTCTTGAGCTTTGCGCGAATGGCAGACGTGAAGAGATAGAGTCAGCAATAAAATCCGGGATTGACGTAAACAGGAAGGCATATATATACGGGGCGAAAGTGCCGCCGATTTTTGTCGCAGTAATGGAGGAAAACGCCGAGGCCGTAAAACTGCTGCTTGAATATGGAGCGCGCTCCGGGGACGGTTTCACGGCTGCTGTGGTAAAGGGGAAAAAGAAGCTGCTGAAGCTCCTTGTTGACAGCGGCGGGGACATCAGCCAGGACGACTCGAACGGACATAATCCCCTGTTCCTTGCGGTAGTCTCGAACAAAGCAAAGGTAGTGCGGTGGCTCATTGAGCTTGGCGCGGATGTCAACAAACGGAATGAAGCGGGCTATAACGTTCTGACATACACTGTGCTTGCTCAGATGAAAGAAATGCGCGAGGACAGGAAGCAGTTTGACCCCGAAATAATACGCGCCCTCATGAAAGCCGGGGCAGATTATGACGAGGCTATGATTATCGCGGTGAAATCGGGAAATATTCCCTTCATCGATATTATTCTTGACTGCGGAGCGGACATCAACAGGCCGTGCGATTTTGAGGACGAGCAGACTCCCTTAGCGGCGGCCATGTTCACGGGAGAGAAGCCAATAGACGCTGAGATGGTGAAATTTCTTGCTGACAGGGGCGCATACCTCGATGAAATTTTCGAGTTAAGCCCGGAAGTTATGACTAACGCCCTGAACGTTTCAATCACAGCGAATCGGCCGGACATCGCAGAAATTCTCCTTTCACACGGAGCTGACCCGAATTTTCAGGATCCTACCGGGCGCACCTCGCTGGTATATGCCGTAGTTACGGATGAAGACATTGTGCGGTTACTGCTTGAGTACGGAGCTGACCCGAATATAGCGGACAAAAACAGCCGCACTCCCCTAATGCTGGCGGCTCTTGATGTCGGCACTGAGCCGGGAATAATGGAGTTGCTGATACAGCACGGGGCAGACATAAACGCGCAGGACGAGGACGGAATGACGGCACTTTTGTGGGTTGTCGCGGGCAAGGACAGGAGTCCCGGCCTCACAATGTCATCACTGATTCGGACAGGGGGCTTCATGGCTGAGGGGTGGCAGTCATGGTTCAGGCTTCTTGTGGTTTACACGGCGTTGAAGCGCGAGGCACAGCTCGACAGCATTCGGCTTCTTGTGAATCACGGTGCTGATGTCTATATGCCTGACAGCAAGGGGATAAACGCATTGATGTGCGCGATGATGAATTTCGATGACGAGGCAGCAGAAATTATGACAAACAATAAGGATGAATAATATTTTGTTTCTGCAATGGTTAAAACGCTGGATAAAGCCGGCCAAGCTGGGACAGTTCGACATGATAATAGAGCCGAACAAAACGACAGCAGATTTCATTTACGAGCTTGTGAAGTTCCGCGAGCTTTTTGTGTTCATGGCACTGCGCGACATTCTTGTGAGGTACAAGCAGACTGTCATAGGCGTTGCGTGGAGCGTTATACGTCCGCTTCTCAGCATGGTGATATTCACCGTGATATTCGGGCGTGTGGCAAAACTTCCCAGCGAGGGAGTCCCGTATCCGATAATGGTATTCTCGGCTCTGCTTCCGTGGCAGTATTTCGCAAACTCAATATCAAGCAGCTCCGAGTCATTCCTGAGAGCGTCAACAATGATAAGCAAGATATATTTCCCGCGCATAATTCTTCCCACGTCAGCCGTGTTAGTGAGTGCGGTTGATTTCGTAATATCGTTCGTGCTTCTGTGTATATTGATGCTGGTGTACAGGTTCATGCCGTCGCCAATGATATTTTTGCTTCCCGTGTTCTTTATCCCCGCAACGACAACGGCACTGGGCATAGGCTATTTCTTCTCCGCTGTGGGAGTGAGATACCGCGATTTCCGGCACATTATGCCCTTCATTGTGCAGTTCGGGCTTTATGTTTCGCCTGTAGGATTCTCAAGCTCCGTAATCCCGGACAGATGGCGGCTTCTTTACAGCCTGAATCCTATGGTAGGAGTCATTGACGGCTTCAGATGGTGCATACAGGGCACGGCCTCTTCTCTGTACCTTCCCGGCTTCATAATATCGCTGATAAGCTCAACGCTCATTTTCTGGTACGGCCTAAAATATTTCAGGAAGACTGAGCGGACATTTGCCGACTACATTTAGAGGGGGCATGAGAAATGTTAGCACTGAAAATTGAAGACCTGGGAAAACGCTATGTGATAGCCCACAGGGGAAATAATCGGCTTTATGATGTTCTTGCGGATTATACAGCGAGGCTTGCGCGCAGGGTCAGGCATCCTTTTGCGCCGAGGTCAAAGCCGAAAGGAGTCGAAGATTTCTGGGCGTTGCGGAACATAACATTTGACGTTGAGCAGGGCGAGCGAATCGGAATCATCGGCCATAACGGTGCGGGAAAGTCAACACTTCTGAAGCTCCTAAGCCGCATAACAGATCCCACAGAAGGCAGGATTTCCATCAAAGGAAGAGCGTCAAGCCTGCTTGAAGTCGGTACGGGATTTCACCCGGATTTGTCAGGCCGCGAAAATATTTACATGAACGCCGCGATTCTGGGAATGAAAGTACACGAGATACGCCGCAATTTTGACGCTATCGTTAATTTTGCCGGGGTCGAGAAATTTCTTGACACGCCCGTGAAACGCTATTCGTCCGGGATGTATGTCCGTCTTGCGTTCGCGATTGCCGCTCATCTCAATTCCGAAATACTGATTGTTGATGAGGTTCTTGCTGTCGGTGATATGAACTTCCAGAAAAAATGTCTCGGAAAAATGGACGAGATTAGCCGCGGGGAAGGGCGCACCGTTCTTTTCGTCAGCCACAATATGGGAGCTATCATGCAGCTTTGCAACAGGATAATATGCCTCGACAGCGGCAGGATGATTCTTGATACGCCTGACGTAAATGAAGGTGTCGAGAAATATATGGATATGTCCCATCTTCAGACGACAGATGCGGAATGGAACAATCCCGGCGGGAAATTCGATAACGATTACTTCACGCCGCTTAGATTCGGAGTGTATAACGCTCAGGGGGAAATCAATCTTTCGTCAGTCAGACGCAATGATGAGCTGTATGTTGAAATTGAAGGCATAGTGAAGAAACCCGAAAAGGGACTCGGAGTCGGATACTCGCTTTACTCGCAGGAAGGAATATTGTTATACAGGACGTACCAAGCTGATCAGGACGACACGCCCGGAGCACTTCCGATTCTTGAAGGCCGCGTAGTTCTGCGGGGAAGGCTTCCGCTTGAGGTGCTTAACATGGGTCAGTTCAGGCTTGATTTGTCGGTTACCATGAATAATGTGAGCTGGATTGTTGTCCCTAACGTGAGGGGTAACCCGTCTGTGTCATTCACGATTGAGCCTCACCTCGACAGCTCATCGCCATACAGGACAATAAAGAAGCCCGGCCCTATGATGATAAACAGCAATTGGATCCTCAAAGGAGAGTAGCGCATGAAGAAAGCATTAATCACAGGAGTTACGGGGCAGGACGGTGCATATTTGACGGCGTTCCTGCTGAAGAAGGGCTACGAGGTTCACGGCCTGAAGCGGAGAAGCTCAATCTTCAACACAATGAGGATTGACGAGTTCTATAAGGACTTGCACGAGGAGGGGCATAAATTTTTCCTGCATTACGGCGACCTTACCGACTCCAGCAACTTAATACGAATGGTGCAGGAGATTCAGCCCGATGAAATATACAACCTTGCGGCGCAGAGCCATGTAAAAGTCTCGTTCGAGGAGCCTGAATACACCGCCGACTCTGACGGACTCGGAACACTCAGACTACTTGAGGCCATAAGAATACTGGGGCTTGAGTCCCGCACGAAATTTTACCAGGCATCAACGAGCGAATTATTCGGGAAAGTCCAAGAGACTCCGCAGAAAGAGTCAACGCCCTTTTACCCCCGAAGTCCATACGCCGCTGCGAAATTATATGCTTACTGGATAACGGTAAATTACCGTGAAGCCTATAACATTTTCGCCTGCAACGGAATACTCTTCAACCATGAGTCAGAATTACGCGGGGAAACTTTCGTAACGCGCAAAATCACAAGAGCCGCCGCCCGAATCGCGCTGGGTCTTCAGGAGAAAACATATCTCGGCAATCTCAACGCAAGACGCGACTGGGGATACTCTGAAGACTACGTGCGGGCTATGTGGATGATACTTCAACAGGAAAAGCCCGACGATTTTGTGATTGCCACAGGTGAAACGCATTCGGTGAGGGAGTTTGCGACTCTGGCATTCCACGAGGCCGGAATAAATATCGAATGGCATGGAGAAGGCATCGGCGAGAAAGGAATAGACACAGCGACAGGAAGGACAGTTGTTGAGGTTGACTCGCGTTATTTCCGCCCGACTGAAGTAGATTTGCTGCTGGGAGACCCGTCAAAGGCCGAGCGCGTTTTAGGGTGGAAAAGAAAAGTAACATTCCCGGAATTAGTCAAACGCATGGTGAAATATGACATGGAGCTTTTCAGGAAGGATATATTAATCCGGGACGCAGGCTATAAGGTAACAAGCGCGATTGAAGAAGTTTAGCGTAAAAACCGGGGGGCCGGGCTAATTCCCGGTGTCCCCGCCATTTTCATTGTCGTCATCATTCACGGCTTCCCCGCGAAATTCTCCCTTACGGCAAATGCTCTTTATGTGGCAGTAACGGCACCTGCCCGAATCATAATCAGGCAGAAATTTCCCAGTCTCAAGAATCCTCACGGCACACTCCGCGGCGTATTTGCCCTCGTCATTTCTCCCGGCAATGTCAGAATCAAGCGTGATATTTTTCCCGTCATTGTTCAGCTGCGAGAACGGCGCGAAAATTCCCCGTACAGAATCCGTGAACGTTCCCCAGATTCGCCCGTCCTCATGGCCGAGAATGTATACACCCGCGACATCACAGCCGTATTTCTCCCGGAACATGGCCGAGTAAAGCGACAACTGTAGCCCCCGCTCGAACTTGTCGCGCTTTGTGTCAGTGTTCCATGACTTTCCCGCAATATTCTTCATGCCCTCGTCATAGCTTTTTGCCGACATTCTGCCCTCTTTGTAGTCTGCGATAAATGCGGCTTTCGCTCCGTCATTCCCGCGCAAAATCTCTATCCTGTCGCACTGCCCGAAAAATTTTACCCCGCTCAATTCATACTCTAACCGCGCTTCATCCTCAAGCAGTATAGATTCATGGGTGTAATTTTCGTGAAGGGAGTCGAGAATTACGGCTTGGACTCCCGCGAGCCTGTTTGCACGGAATCTCAGCCCCTCACGCTTTCGGGCAAGGCGCGAATCCCTCAGAAGGTGCGAAAACTCAGCGTAAGTATCATCTGCGGACTCTAATTTCTCCCATTCTGATTTTGCGGCTGACATGAATTTTTCACCGGGGGCAGCCATGTCCTGACGGTATATCGTCCACACTGACTCCCAGTATTTATGGAGAAGGTTACCCCATTGGGACGGCGGGACTAACTCCGAGTCGGGCTGGTAGAGTCTCGCGGAATGATGCTGATACCACAAGAACGGACACTCTAACAGCTCCTGTATATCACTCGCGCCGACTGATTCAGCCTTTGCCCTTACGCACGGAGTCTTACGGGAAATTTTTCCCCCCGCGTCAATTTCCGGGAACGTGAAGCCGTCTGACCCAAGCAATATATTTATCCCCTCGGATTTCTGCGGTACTTTCTTCCATCCGGGCATGTCGTTAAGGAATTTCGGCATAAACGGCGACTCAGATACCGGCCTTCCCTCGTCATCAAGAAGCGGGCGCGTAATAATCGTTAGAGTCTCCCCTGTCATGATTAATCGCCGGAATAATGCCTCGCGCTGTTCTGCCTTCTCCTTTGTGCGCGGGAGAAATGCTCCGTTTTCGTTGAGCTTTGAGCGTTCCTCGTTGCCTAAAAGCGGGGAGGCTTTCTCGTTCGGAGACCATGATTTTTGTGTTACGCCTGACATTATCCACACGGGGAATGACTCTAGGACAGGAGGATTCCCGGAGAATACAGCGACCGAGTCCGACAACTGAATCGGGGCGCGTATGTGGGAGTTCCTGCACCAGTCCTCAAGAAATGTATACGCTTTCTCGTCCTCTAACTTGTCATCTTTCGCGCTGCCCAAGTCCGGCAATAATTCATGAAGTGCCGTAACTTTCTCGCTGACCGTCTCAATTGCGCTGGCCGTGAATCTCAATGACTCGTCAAGCTCCGGGAACGGCGAAATATTGTCCCTGCGGTTAAGCCAGATTCCCGGCGTGTGAAGGAAGCTGTCAAAAGCCTCCATGATTTTCCGGGGAGTATGCCTGCCGTTAAGGACACTGCAGAAAGTTTTGACCGCCTCGACTGCTACAAGTGCCGTGCGGAATACATCGGGTGATTTCTCGTCAGGGTCATTGATTCGCTCCGTGAGATATTCCGCCCAGTTATCGAGACCCGAACGCCCCGCCCTGTATGCCCTCATCACGGGGAAGCTAGTCCCGGCGAAACATGGCTGTGTCAGCATTATGGCAGTGTCATACGCCGGAAAGTTACGGGTGCTGAGATAGCGCAATGACGAGACAACGCGCCCGGGCAAAGTCTCATTTATCGTAACGCCGTCCCTAAAGTTATACGGGACTCCGTAGCGCGTGAATGCCTCCGCGAAAGATTCCCCGCGCCCCTCGTCAATCATGAGTCCGATTTTGCCGAATCCCGGAAAATTCCCGGCCATGTCCCATTTCCCCGAATGCCAAAGCGAAAGAGTCCGGGCGATAATTTCGGGTTCGAGTCCGGGTTCTGCTGACGGAATTTCGATTATCCGGCCTGCTGACGGGGGAGCCTTCACAGTTTCGCCGAGCTGAATACCTGCGTCATGAAATCCGCACATGTTGGCTTCAGGCTTCAGGACTCGAACGTCATAGCACCTGTCGCACACTGCCTGAACGAGTCCCAACTGCGAATGATTGAACGACAAGAAGCCCGCGAAAATCAACACTAGTCCTTTTCCCCAGTCCTGATTTGCGATTATGGCTTTATGCGCCTCGGAGTAGACCTGCGCGCTGTCTAACAGTCTGTAATCCTCAAGATATTTCAGGTAGTCGCGGTAAATTTCAGGGAGGAGAAATTCTGCGGGGTTATCACTTTCCGGGACTAATGGAAGGCTATCGGGACTCACTCCTTCATTCAGCAATTCACGTATATCACTCGACAGCACTGACAGAAAGCCGGAACGCTCGACTCCGGGCAATGCCTCTATTTTGTCGGGATGATTCGCGGTTGCGTCATCAAGAATCCTGCGGAGTATCAATAAATGGTCAGGCGGTGAAATTGTGCGCCTGCGTTTTTCGGGAATGATAATATCCTCGTATATATCCTGCCACGTCCAAATATTTTTGTCGTCATGGCCGGGGATTAGGCGTTTGTCTTTTCGGGAAGGGACAACAAATTTCAGAGTGCGCCCGGAAAATTCCCGCTTAGTGTCATAAATTATGCGGTCAAAATCATGGCCGTTGTTGTAGGAAAGAGTCAGCATGATGATACCTGCCTTTGCGATTCTGGAATGCGGTAATTATATCAGCGCACAAAAAAAGCACCCCCCGAATGCTTCCCGGAGAGTGCCGGAAAGTTTCAGCCTATATCAGCGCACCCTGCCTGACTAATTCCCGCCTGACTGACTCGGCATTAACGCTCCCTGTTTCACCCTGCAACGCCGCCGCGACTCCCGCCGCATGTCCCGTAGCGAAACACGTACCCATTACACGGGAAGCCGCCATAGCCTGAGAGTCCGCGCATATCATACGCCCCGCGCCGTAAAGATTCTCGATGTCAACGCTCTGAATGCACCCAAGCGGAATGTCATAGTAGCTTGCCCCCGGGACATCGAGATACGTTGCGGCCTCGTTGAGTGAGGAATGTATTTCGGGCTTCCATCCTCCGCGGGCGATTCCGTCAGGGGATTTTCTGCGGTTGAGTACGTCATCTGCGGTGAGCATGTATTTCCCCGCAAGCCTGCGAGTTTCCCTGAAGCCGATTGACGGCCCAATCATAGTAAGCTCGGCATTCTCCATCCCAGGCATGAAACGCTTGAACGCCTCAAGATAATACAGAGCCTGAGAGCGCGTAAACTTCTCCATTCTCGTCAATTCCTCAGCGTTAAGCCCTTCAGGTATCACGCTCGGCAATAACACTATTACTTCCTGTGAGCCTGTAATCTTGAGGATAAATCCGCGCTCCCTCGTGAGGTTCGGAATGCCTGCGTCCTTTCCTGCCTTCACTGCGCGTTCAACAGCCGCCGGAGTCATGTCTTTTGTGATGTCGACTCCGCAGAGCCTGAACGGTAGAGTCGCCGCCATTACCTGCCCGCGTTCGTCGCCCCAGAGAGTTTTAGCCCCGGCCATGTGAGCGAGGTTTGCGTCCCCGGTTGCGTCAACAAAAGTTTTTGCGTTTACTGTGAAGCGCAACTCGTCATCCTGGCATGTTACGGACTCAATCACATTCCCCGCCCGCTTAACGCCGATAATATTTGTGTGGAGGAAATATTTTGCGTTGTTCCTGTCCATCAGGTTATCTAGGGCTACTTTCATGTATTCGGGCTTGAAATTGATGTTTTTGTTGCCCGCGGCGGAAATTATTGTTTCGGTTGACGTTGGTGAAAGCCTCTGCATTTCCTCAAGCACCGACTCGCAGACTCCCGCAACGCATTTCACCGGGTTGTCCCCGCAGGTGTAGACCGCGCACAAAGCACCGACTCCCGCGTTCGTACCCTCTCCGCCGAGATACGCGCTCCGCTCGATGAGTAGGACATTTGCCCCGGCCTGCGATGCTCCGATTGCCGCAGAGACTCCCGAAGTCCCCCCGCCCGCTATGAGTACGTCAGCAAAATATTCTGTCTGCATGGCCTAAATCATCCCTATAATCATTTCGCCGAGAGGATAGCCCACGAACGTAAGCACAAGAATCGCCATCACCGCGAAAAATCCGCCCCATATGAACATGTCTTTTGCAGTCGTCCAGCCTGAGCCTATCGCAACAGTGTTGATTGTGGACTGACCTGCCGGAGTCATGTTGCAGACCGCCGCCGAGAATCCTACCATCATCAGCACAGCTCCTACGCTCACGCTTCCTGCGGGCATTGCCGTTAATACTGAGAGTGCCACCGCGCTGACTACTGTTGTTGTTACTATGTTGGACGAGAAATTTGTCTCAAGTATTGCCCACGTCATGAAGAAGAGTATCATTGCGGTTAATGACATGTTAGCGGTGAGAGGCTGAAGAGTCGCCGTGAGCCATTCGGAGATTCCCACGTCCTTGTTTGTGAGACATGCGCCCAGCCAGGTAGCCGCGCCCGTCATTAGGATAGACCCCCATAATATTCCCTTTGATGTTACTTCCCGGAAATTCATTATGCGCTCGCCTTTGTCTTTGAGAATGTAGAGTATTATGCAGCCTAAAAGCGGAGGCATTGCGGTTGTGTAGCTGTTGATTGTCTTGTAGAGGTCGGGGAATGCACCGCGTATAAGGCTCGGCCCTACCCACAAAAGAACAACGAGTCCCATTGTCGACAGAATGATTTTCTCGCGCCTGTCAGCAGGAGGAACAGTCCCGCGCAGAGCCATAGCCTTTGACGGGTCAATGTCGTGAATATCGTCCGGCCTGTAGAAGAGTCTGAACACGAGAATCAGCAGCACAATCAGCAAAATTCCTGTAGGGATTCCGAACGCCATAAACTGAAATTGATTTATGTCATGTCCTGTTGCCGCCGCGTAATATCCGATTGCCATTGTCGGCCACACATGCCCGATTGCCGTCATGCCCGATGACAGACTGATGCATATTGCCGTACCCATCATAATCATGTTGCCGGTCTTGCCGCCCTTTTTGACCTCAAGCACCGAGAATATATCCTCAAGAAACGGCATGAACGCCACGAAAAGCACAGACGGAGAAATGAACAGTCCCATGAACGTAACCGCCGCAAAAAGGAAGCAGACGAAATGCCACGCTCCCCGCCTCGCCACGGCGTTTGTGATAAATGCGATCGTGCAGCGTCTGACGAAATTAGTTTTTGACAGGGGATATACCAGCGCGAATGTGAAAAGCAAGAATGCAACCGTCGAATTTCCGAACGCCCCCGCAAAAGTTTTCCCGAACCCGAAAACAGGAAGGAATCCCAGCGCAAGAAGCGTAATCATGCTCGGCCAGTCAATAGAAATCGTGATCCACATCAGCAATGACCCGAAGAAGACTCCCAGTACAGCCCAGGCATTTGGAGTCAGCCCGCAAAATTCCGGCATGAAACGAGAGCCGATAATCAGCGCAAGCGAAAGAACGAGGAAAAAATTATCCTTCTTCAATTTGTGATTCTCCTTTTGTGTTATTTGGGATAAGTGAATTGTATAATGATTGTGCCATAAATGGAAATACCAGATATTTCACAAGTCCATAAAATTTTTGCGGGGAGTGAGATTAATGCAGATGTCTCACCTGAGATATTTTGCCGAAATAGCCCGCGTGAAAAATATGACTCTCGCCGCAAAGAATCTCCATGTCTCTCAGCCGTCGCTTACATACGCGGTAAGAGTTCTCGAAATGAGCTTGGAGTCCCGTTGCTTTTCCGTCATCCTCACTCAATATCGCTGACAGAGGCGGGCGAAACTTTCGCGGCTCAGGCAGAACGCATAACAGCTTCAGCCGATAATCTCGCGGGAATGATGAAGGGATATGCCGGTCTCACTGCGGGAAATTTGCGGCTTGGTGTGCTGTGGATAGGGGGATATATGGAGATATTCACCCTGCTGAATGAGTTTCGCGGAATTTTGCCGGGAGTAACATATGAGCTTTCGTTTGACGGGAGCGACATACTGATTGACAGCCTGAAAAGAAGATGCCTTCACGGAATTTTTGTTGTGAGTTCGCCAGCGTATCTTGAGAATGAGAAAGATTTTCACAGCGTCAGAATAAGCGCGGAGGAATACAAGCTCATAATCCCGAAAAGTAATCCCCTGTCGCAGAAATCAGCCGTAAGCATACGTGATTTAGGGCGTGAGACAATAATAATGCCGTCAGAGAAGACTCTGTTATACCGTCAGTTGAGCGTGATGTTTCAGGCTGAAGGTGTGAGTCCGCGTGTGCTTTGCTCAACGAGTCAGAGCGACATAGCCGGGCAGTTAGCCGGGGCGGGATTAGGGATAGCGTTTGCGTCATCGACAGTTGCGGGGAAAATTTGCGGGGAAAATTGCAGGGTGATAGATTTCGGGGAGGGAGCGAAAATTCACAGGATAATATATTTTTTGATGCCGCGTGAATTTCTTGATTACCCGCTGACAAGGGCATTTTTTGAGTTTGCGGAGAAAAAATTTTCCGGCCATGAAGAAAAATTAGAGCCTCACGATTTCCGCAAGGCTCAGTAATTTATTCCCTAGTCAGGACAATCTCATACCATCCGTCAGAAGGCACTGTATATTTCCACCGTATAGATGTCTCACTCTCAAGCGTAATAGTCTGTTCCTGATATGAAGTTCCATTGCTGACGATGAGCCTGTATGTGCCGCTGCCGATATAGCTGAAGGCTTTACCGCCCGTGAAAGTGAAGTCGGCCTGCCTTCCCGGAGATTCTGCGACTGAGTATGAGATTCTGACCGCGCCCCCGCCTTTCGCGCCGCTGTTGATGACGTTATCGCCCGTGAGTGTCAGCGAGAATAACCCGGCGTAATCCCCGTAATATGTCGCAAAATCATTCTGCGTTACGCTGAGGCCGATTGCGCTGTCGGTTACTTTGGGCGTGTAGGTGAGGTGAGAGACATAGACTCTTCCTGAGACGGTCTGTGATGTGAGTCCGCTGCCTGAAGTGATTTTCCATGAGCCGGAAATTTGCGGGGGGAAGTCGGATTGTGTGTTAGTGTTGGTGTTTGTGTTGGGAGTCGGTGATGTGTTAGTGTTCGTGTTAGGGGCGGTGTTGTTGGTGTAGTCATCAGGGTTATAGCTGCTTCCTGCTCTCTTTAGGACGATTTCATAGTGATATGCGCCGAATGAAAGCCCAACGTCAATATTATCATTGTCTTCTGCCTGCTCAATCCATCGCATTGTATTTTCGTCTTCAAGTTTCATGACAAACTCGCCGTTCATGAGATTGTCATTCGCGCCGTTGCCGTCAAAATCATCTCCCGCGCCCATTCGGTAAACGCCGCCGCCCTCGTAGGTGAATGCCCCTGTCGTAAACATTATTTCCTGCTCGTAGCCGCTACTGTCGTCCGTGAAAAAAACCGCAACCGCAACGCCCATAGCTACGTTTTTGCCTTTAAGTCTCGGAATGTGATAATTTCCTGTCTGTGTCATCTCAATTTCGACCGACTCATTTTTCCCGGCGTATGTCAAGGCCTGTCTTCCCGATGACCTGTCGCGTGATATTACCGCATAGCCCGATACAATCTCCCACGTTCCATTGATTTCCGCAGACTGCCCGCCGTTATTGCCCGCAGAATTTCCGCCTCCGCCGCTCCCGCCTCCGCAGCCGCCCGAAATGAACGCAAGAAACAGTATCAACAGAAGAATTTTGCACAGTCCATTTTTCCTCAAGCGCATAAAATCCACACTCCCCGCCGAAAAATTTTCATCACAAATTAATATTGCACGACCATACTTAACCCCCCTTCACTATGTTATAATGAACACAAGCAGGAAGGCGGCAAATTATAGCCGTGCTAAAGTACTGTAATCCTAATCCTACAGACAGTATTTTAGCATAAGCCTTCCGATTTTTATATCTTCACGCCGTCCGCACAGCTTCACCGCAATTTTCACACATTCCCGAAAAACGCCCGCGCAAAAAATATATACCTCGTCCGCCTAAGTTGCCGACAGAGAGTCAAACCTAAGAATAATACGCATAAATTTTTCATTTAACCTGTATATTCACAAAATAAATACAAATGAGATAATATGCGGTCAGCACTCCCAATAAAAATTTCACGGAAGGAATGATATACCCTGTTCAACGGCACAACAATAGTATGCGTGAGACGAGGAAACAGAGTCGCAATGGCGGGAGACGGACAAGTAACTCTAGGCTCACAGGTCATAAAGTCAGGAGCGAGGAAGGTCAGAAAACTTCTTGACGGAAAAATTCTGACCGGGTTCGCGGGTTCAACGGCTGACGCTATGACTCTGCTTGAGAAGTTCGAGGACTGCTTAGAGCAGGAGAAAGGCGACCTCATGCGCGGGGCTGTGAAGCTCGTCAAAGAATGGCGGCTCGACAAAGCATTACGCAGACTCGAAGCTATGATGCTTGCGGCGAACACTGAGACAACGTTACTCCTCAGCGGAGCTGGCGATGTCTTAGAGCCTGAAGGGGACGCGGCTTCTATCGGCTCCGGCTCAGGATATGCGCTTGCGGCGGCTCGTGCGCTTTGCGAGTCAACCGACAAAAGCCCGGAGGAAATCGCACGGCGTTCAATCGAGCTTGCGTCAGAAATCTGCATTTACACGAACAATCATATAATAGTCGAGGTACTAGAATAACAATGACAACAGAAATCACAACAGAGAAAAAGACCCTCAATCCGGAATTAACTCCGGCGAAAATCATCGAACACCTTAACCGCTACATAGTCGGCCAGGACAAAGCAAAACGCTCCGTAGCAATCGCTCTCCGTAACAGAATCAGGCGGCGCGCCCTTCCTCCCGAAATGGCTCACGAGATTATGCCCAAGAATATTCTGATGGTAGGGCCTACGGGAGTCGGGAAAACTGAAATCGCCCGCAGGCTTGCTACCCTGTCAAAAGCTCCGTTCGTGAAAGTAGAGGCCACGAAATTCACGGAAGTCGGCTACGTAGGCAGGGACGTTGAGACTATCATACGCGATCTCACAGAGTTTGCGGTCTCAATGGTACGCAAGCGAATGATTGAGGGAGTGCAGAAGCCCGCGCTTGAGAAGGCAGAGCAGAGACTTCTTGACGCAATGCTCCCGAAGCCTGAGCGGAAATTCTCAATGCCCGACTTCATGAAGGCTTTTTCCGGCAAAGATGACGACGACAACAGCAACAAGGAAGAAGACCCCTCAGAGGCCGCCCTCGAACAGGAGAAGAACGAGAGAACCCGCAAAAGATTCCTCAAGATGATGAGGGAAGGAAAACTTGACGACCGCGAAGTAGAGATAGAAATCAACGACAGCACATCGCCGATTTCAGTCTTTGGCGCACCCGGAGTCGATATTATGGGCATGGGCATAAATATCAACGAAATGTTAGGCGGGATTATGCCCAAGAAGACAAAAAAACGCAGCATGAAGGTGAAAGAGGCACTCAGAATCCTTCAGCAGGAGGAAGCAGAGAAGCTCATTGACACCGAGGCCATGTCAAAAGAAGCGTTAGACCTGGCGCAGGAAGATGGGATAGTGTTTCTTGACGAGATCGACAAAGTTGTCGTGAAGGGAGGATCATCACACGGCCCGGACGTTAGCCGCGAGGGAGTACAGCGGGACTTGCTGCCCATCGTTGAAGGCTCTGTGGTTCAGACACGCTACGGCCCCGTGAGGACGGATCATATACTGTTCATTGCCGCCGGAGCTTTCAGCGGGGTGAAGCCGTCAGACCTTATCCCCGAATTGCAGGGGCGATTCCCGATTCGCGTTGAGCTTGAGCCGCTGACAATCGAGAACTTACAGCGGATACTGACTGAGCCGGAGAACAGTTTGATTCGACAGTACGAGGCGTTAATATCGACAGAAGGCACAGAGCTGACTTTCACGGACGAGGCGACTCAGGAAATCGCAAAACTTGCCCACAAAATGAACTCCGAAATGGAAGACATCGGAGCGCGCCGGCTTCATACCATGATGGAGCAATTGCTAGAGGAAATCAGCTTCAGCGTCTCAGACATGGCCGAGGAGAAAATCGAAATCACAGGCGAAATGGTGAAGGAAAAACTTTCGTCCCTTGTCGAAAACCGCGACATACGCCGCTACCTGCTGTAGGAGGAGTGATTCAGAAATGGTTGACGCGCTGAATGAGCTTCTGAAGAAAACGCGCAGGGTTGGCCGTGCGTTTCAGGCGAAAAGGGAGGGCGAGCCGCTGAATTATTATCACCTCGCCGAAATGCTGTCGGAGTTTTCCACCGCAAATGTGTATATTGTCGACAAGTCCGGGCATCTCTTGGGTTATCACTGGCTGCCCGATTACACGTCAAAAGCACTGTCGGAAAGTTTCCGTGACGGAGTAATGCCGGATGAGTTTGTCGTGAGAATGAACCGCTGCCGGGACTCTGAGATTCACGACGAGGACGCGCCATTGTTCGATGATGATTACGAGGGAGAGAAGCCCGAAAAGCATTTGATGTATGTCCCTGTTATCGGGGCTGGTGCTGAGAGGCTCGGAACGATAATGCTTGTGCGGGAAAAATCGCCGTTCCATGTTGAAGACATACTGCTTGCCGAATATCTCGGAATGCTGGCGGGAATTGAAATCCTCAACGAGCGCGCCAAAGTCTTGGAGGAGACAGCAAGAAGCCGGCTTAGTGTGCAGATGGCTATGCGGGCTTTGTCGTATTCGGAGCTTGAGAGCATGAAGCATATCATAGCCGAACTGCGCGGGCCGGAAGGTGTTGCGATTGCGTCAAGAGTCGCTGACAGAGTCGGGGTAACGAGAAGCGTTATCGTGAACGCACTGCGGAAACTTGAGAGTGCCGGATTGATTGAGAGCAGGAGTCTTGGCATGAAGGGGACGTACATAAAGATTCTGAGTCCGTTCCTGCTTGAGTATCTCGACAGGCCGAAAGGTGATTGACGCTGACTGAGAATTAAGAGACCGGGAGAATAATTCCCGGCCTTTTTTGTCTCTTCACACACACAAAAAAACAGGCGGGGGAAAATTTCTCCCTCACCTGCTGTAACTGTCCCTGAAGTTTACGCTTTCTTCTTGGCTGGCGCAGCTGCCTTCGCGGGAAGTGCCTTGCGTGATGAGCTGCTCTTCTTTGTGGCTCCCTCATCCTCAATGTGGAACTGTGAAAGGGCTTCCGTAATGCTCTCAACAAGACCGGTCTGATCAACTGCTCCCGTTGCGGCCCTCTCTGCGATTAATGCGGTCTCGTCCATGTCATTCTTGATGCTTTCGAGGTTCTCAAGAATTTCTGTCGTGGCCTTCGTTACGTTGTCGATTCCGGCGGCTATCTCACGGCTTGAGGCGGCCTGCTCCTGTGCGACTGCGGCGATGTTCTGTATACGGTCATTCGCTTTGTCGATCTGCCCGATTGCCTCGGCGAGTGAATCCTGCGCCCCGTTTGCTTTCTCGGTCGTCTCGTCAAGCAAAACTGCTGTCTCATCGCTTGATGTCTTTGTCTCTCTCACACTGAGCTGTAATGACTCAATCAGCCCCCGGACATTCTCAGCGGCGCGGCTTGAGTCCTCAGCAAGTTTTCTGACTGACTCGGCGACAACCGCGAATCCTCTTCCGGCCTCACCTGCTCTTGCGGCCTCGATTGCGGCGTTCAGTGCAAGAAGGTTAGTCTGATCTGCTATTGACGTAATTTCGCCGATGAACTCGGAAATCTTGTTGGAGTTTTCGACAAGCTCCTGCAATTTTTCTCCGCTTTCTTTCGTCTTCTTCTGGAGGATTACGATGTTTGCGATTGCCTCTTTAACCGTGTCGACCGCATTCCCTGTTACCGTTGTCATGTTGGAGATGAACTCGGCGCAGTCTGTCGCTGCCTGTGCGCTTGTCATTGAGGCGGCTGACATTTCCTCTGTTCCTGCATTGGACTCCTGGAGCGATGACGCGTTGCCCTCCATGAGCTTGACGACATTGGCGACATTGGAGCGCACGTTGTTGGCATACTCGGTGTTCTTTGTCGCGTCTTCCTTCATGTTTGCTGAAGTTTCGTGGCTCTGAATTGCGAGTCCGCGAATGTCCCCGATTGCGGTGCTGAGTGAGGCGAACATTTCCGACAGAGCATCGCCCAGATTGCCGAGTTCGTCTTTGCCCTCGTAGCGGAAATCAGCGCGGGTAATTGCCATTTCTCCGTTGCTGGCTTCCTTGCAGAGTTCAACAACACGCCCAAGAGGAGTCGAGATTGATTTTGCGATATACAGCGCGATACCAATGCCCAATATGATAGCGACAGCCGCCAGTGAGATAACAAGCGTCATTGTGCTTCCGAGCGAGTCATTAACGCCCTGCGACAAGCTGACTATTCTGCTTGTGCCTGCGTCCGTTATCTTGTTTGTTATGTTCACGAGGTTGAGTCCGTCACCAAGCAAAGTCGCGAACATTGGTTCAGTCTGCGTAAAGGAGTTGAGAACATCATTAAAGCCGTTTTTCAGCGTTGTGAATGTCCCGCGCCCGGCCGTCATAAGGTCTCTGATCTCCTTCATCGTTGAGCTTTCGTAGAATCTGTTGTACTGGTTCTCGCCGTTCACAAGCTGCTGCACGATGTCATTCATCATTTTTGCGTCCCTTGTGTCGAGTGCGACCGCGTAATTTCTCGCTGTTACTGCAAACGCTGTAGTGAGAGCTTCGGCCTGCCTTATGCGGTTGATGTATGTCTCCATGCTCGTGCCTTCAAGATTTGTCTTGAGCTGGCTGAGTGTTACTTGGTACTGCATATCTACAACGCTCGTAAGAAGGTCTATCATCTTGTCGATTTCCTTGTTGAGTGTGTTGGAGACCGTGCGCTTTGTGCGAATCATCTGATATACCTTGTTTGCTGTGGAGTTGGCGTTGCGTAAAATCCGCTCCATTTCCGGAAGGTTTTCAGACAAAGTTACGAGTGAGGAATCCTGCGCGTACATCTGCTTCCCGCTGTCTATGAGCGTCTGAAGCCCGGACAAGAAATTCTGTAGCCTGTCTATGTCTTCATCGCTTTCTGAGAACTTCAAATCCCTGACACATGCCCGTATCCAGCTTATCTGGTTGGTGAGCTTGACTGCAAGTGTTACTGTAGTGTCAACAACCTTCTGAAGGTAGGCAACATCCGACTGAACTGCTGAAATGCTCGTCCATGAGAAGAAGACAGCAACGCCGAAAAGCGCAAGGACAATCCCGAATCCTATTGTGAGCTTGCCCGTGATCTTGAAATTGTTTAACATGAAAATTTTTCTCTCCTGTAGTGAAATTTTTTGTGATATGAAAACGGATACCCTTTAGCGCGACATGAAAGCGTTATCCTTCAGGGGCAATCCCCTCCTTAGCCATGAGCCACGAGAGAGCCGCAAAAGTCTTCGAGTCCCGTATTTTTCCCTCACGTATCATTTTCGGCACGTCAGACAGCTTCACTTCACTGACTGAAACATTTTCGTCCTCATCCTGCGGAAGCGATGACCGTTCGAGTCCCTCAGCAAGATACAGCGTGAAAATCTCCGTGCAGAATCCCGGCGAGGCGTAAAACTCCCCTATTCGGTGAAGCTCAGAGGCTTTGACGTTCAGCTCCTCTTGCATTTCGCGTTCGGCGGCCTGGGCTGGATTCTCTCCCGGCTCAATGAGTCCCGCGCAAATTTCGAGGGTCTCCTCATGCACGGCGTAACGGTACTGCCTCACAAGAAGGACTGTTTTCCTGTCGGTGAACGCTATCATTCCTACGGCGGGTTTGTGTTCGACAACTTCCCGCGAGGCGTGATGCCCTGAAGGTGTCAGAACCTCATCGCAGCGGACGCTCAATATTTTCCCGTCAAAGATTCGGTTCTCTTTAACGCAGACTTCTTCAATGCTGGATTTTTTTCCCTGCGGCATAAGAACACCTGCCCTTTTCTGTTTGCTGTGAATTTCCGTAATTATAGCGCATATCCTCAAACTTTACACAATTTGAGCCGGAGTCCTGCTGACCATTCGCGCCCGGTCATTTTCCTTTTTCCCTCGCTCTGTACCTCGCACAATTCAACGCCGAAATCAGCGCACATCACAACGGGATTGCCCTCCGTTTTCACGACATGGCCGCATTCCCCCGAAATATCACGCCTCACGCAGGCACGCCAGATTTTGACCCTCTTCCCGCCGATGACAGCATAAGCACCGCCGGACATGTCAAGAGCGCGGACAGTGTTCACGAACTTCAACGCCGAGTCCGTGAATGACAGCGCAAATTCTGACTTCTCTAATTTCGGGGCGTATGTCGCTTTCGAGTCATCCTGCGGGGAAAATGTCATCTCACCTTTCAGAGCCTCGCACGCAATCTCACTCCCAATTTCAGCAAGCCTCGTGTAAAGGTCTGACGCATTCTCGGACGGGTCAATGTCAATTTCTGACTGAGCTAGAATTTTCCCTGCGTCCATTCCCGCCGACAGCCTGAACACCGTAACGCCCGTATGAGTCCTCCCGTCAAGCAATGCCCGCTGAACAGGTGCCGCCCCGCGGTATTCCGGCAATAATGACGGGTGAATGTTCAGGCACATGCGCGACAAAAACGGCTCGCGTATAATCTGCCCAAAGTCCACCACAAATATAATGTCAGGATTCTCAGCCTCCAACGCGGAAATTAATTCGTGATTCTCGGTGAGCTTCCCTGTTCTTGTTACTGTGAGTCCGAGATTGCCCGCTGTGATTTCGACAGGGGAAGGATTTTCGCGGCTGTTCCTGCCTGAACGAGTCGGATTTCCCGTGATGATTCTGGTGAAAGTGAGTCCCCTCCGCGTGAGTCCCTCAAGACATAGCGAGGCAAATTGCCCCGTGCCTGTGTACCATATATTCACCTAGAAATGCCCCCCGGTATGTTTGGCGGCCTTCTTCTTGATGGCGTTGCGCTTTAGGTTCGACAGGTAATCAATGAAAAGTTTTCCCGACAAGTGATCCATTTCGTGAAGGAATGCCCGCGCCGTGTAGCCCTCGCCCTCAAATGTTACTGTCTCCCCGTTAAGGTCATTGGACTCGATTTTCACCCACTGAGGCCGGACGATGTTGGCATAAATTCCCGGAAAACTGAGACAGCCTTCTTCACCTTCCTGAATGCCTTTCTGATCTATGACTCTGGGATTGATTAGCACGTAGCTTTTTCCGTCATATTCGACAACGGCAATTTTCTTGAGGACTCCGACTTGAGGCGCGGCGAGTCCGACTCCGTCATGAACACGCATTGACGAGAACAAAACTTTAACGAAGTCCGCTAATCCCTCGTCAAAAACTGTAACAGGCTCTGAAATTTTCTTCAGCACGGGATCAGGGTACTTCCTTATTTCTAGGATGCCCGATGATGATTCAGATGTCAAATTTTTTCACGCTCCCTTGAATTTTATGCCGACAATTTTATGTGATTAGGGCTAATAGTCAATTTGCGCGGTTGATTATGATTGACCTATCAAATATAATGCGGCTCGTAAAAATTCCATTGACACAAAGCAGGTGATTCAGTTGCAGAATTTATCACACGACATAGAGACATACATACTAGGCTTGCTTGAGGACGAGGACGAAAATTTTATCAGTCTCAGGCGCAAAGAGCTTGCCGAAATGTTTGAGTGCGTTCCGAGTCAGATAAATTACGTTCTCCGCAGCAGGTTCACGCCGGAGCAGGGCTATCTGACAGAGAGCAGGAGGGGTGAGCATGGCTACATAAAAATCTTCAGGATAACCTGCGAGAAGACAAGCGAAAAACTCAGGCACATCAACGAAATTATAGGCAATGAGATAACGTACAGGGGAGCGCGGAAATTATTGGCGACATTGCAGGACAGGGGAATGATTACGGGGCGGGAGCGTCTGATTATCGAGGTGGCATTGAAATATATCACCGACTCCGGCCATGACGAAGACACACAAGAGACTGCATACCTTCTCAAAAACATGCTGGGCGGTCTCATGAAAGCACAGGGAGGACAAATATAACATGTGGCAGTTCTACACGGAGAGGGCGAAAAGGGTCATACAGTTAGCACATCAGGAAGCGTCAAATATGGGTCATTCTATGGTTGAGCCTGAGCACCTGCTCATAGGGCTACTCAGCGAGGGAGGCGGGACAGCCTGCCAGGCACTTGAAGAATTAGGGGTGAATACGGAAAATCTTGCTGACCATATCCGCGAGCTTATCGGGAAATCTCATGACATCCTCGCAAAGCCCGTTGACCTTCCCATGAGTCAGAGAATGAAGCGTGCGCTAGAGCTGGCCATGATTGAGGCGCGGAAAATGGGCGTGAATTATGTTGACACAGAACACATACTGCTTGGGATTCTCGCTGACGACTCCGGGCTTGCGGTTCAGCAGTTCAGGGTGATGGGCCTTACTCCGTCGACAGTATCGAAACAGGTTGCGGAAATTCTTGCTGACGGTGCCGGGAAGCAGATTGCCTCGTCAAATGTCGACTCAAAATCCAAGAGGAAAGCCAAAGTTAAGACTCCGACTCTTGACCATCTCGGCACAGATTTGACCGAACGCGCCAAAAACGGCGAGCTTGACCCCGTTATAGGCCGTGAGAAAGAAATAAAGCGCGTCATGCAGGTTTTGTGCCGCCGTACGAAAAGCAATCCCGTACTCATCGGCGACCCGGGAGTCGGAAAAACAGCAATAGTTGAGGGACTCGCAAGACAGATAGCTTCAGGGACAGTCCCGGAGCCTTTGAGAGAGAAAAGAATCGTACAGCTCAATATGGGAACGCTTGTAGCCGGGACGAAATATCGCGGAGAATTTGAAGAGAGACTCCGCCGAATCGTGAAGGAATTAACCGACAGCAAGGGGGATGTTATTCTTTTTGTTGACGAGGTACACACAATAATCGGCGCGGGGAATGCTGAAGGCTCAACGGACGCGGCAAATATCCTCAAGCCTGAGCTATCTCGCGGGGCGTTTCAGCTCATCGGGGCTACTACGCAGGACGAGTACCGCAAATACGTGGAGAAAGACGCGGCATTAGAGCGGAGATTCCAGCCTGTGCAGGTTGACGAACCTCCTGTTGATGACGCTGTGAAAATCCTTCAGGGCCTCAAAGACAGGTACGAGAATCACCATCATGTAACCTACACTGAGGACGCAATAAACGCGGCGGCGAAACTGTCATCGCGCTACATTCAGGACAGATTTTTGCCGGACAAGGGTATAGATCTCATTGATGAGGCCGGAGCAAGAACGCGGCTTCTTGGGCTTGAGCCTCCTGAATATGTGAGGGAAATTGAGCGGAGACTCGCAGACGTTCAGCACCAGAAAGAAGAGGCCGTATTGTCGGAGCAGTACGAGCTTGCTACAGACTTGCGCGACAAGGAGCGGAGAATATCGGACGAACTCGACTCAGCCCGCCAGGAATGGCACAGGACTCAGCGCAGCGAGAAATACCAAATCACAGAGGAAGACATCGCCGCAGTTGTGGCAGAACAGACTGGGATTCCAGTGAAGCAATTGACGGAGGCCGAAACGACTCGCCTTCTCAAAATGGAGGAAGAAATTTCCCGGCGGCTAATCGGACAGGATGAGGCAGTCAGCGCGGTATCACGTGCGATTCGCAGAGCGCGTACAGGACTCAGGGATCCCCGGCGGCCTATAGGGTCATTTCTCTTCATGGGTCCTACTGGAGTCGGAAAAACCGAGTTAGCCCGGTGCCTTGCGCGGTTTTTGTTCGGGCGTGATGACGCTATGATTCGTATTGACATGAGCGAGTTTATGGAGCGTCATGAAGTCTCGAAACTTGTCGGCGCGCCTCCCGGCTATGTCGGCCATGAATCCGGCGGGAAATTGACCGAGATGGTCAGGAGAAAACCTTACAGCGTGATTTTGTTTGACGAAATCGAGAAGGCTCACCCGGAAATCTTCAACATATTGCTTCAGGTTCTTGATGACGGGAAATTGACAGACGGCCAGGGCAGAAAGGTAGACTTCCGAAACACCGTAATCATAATGACAAGCAATGTCGGAGCGAAAGAAGCGCAGAAGGGAAACTCATTAGGCTTTGGGATGAGCGCGGAGTCTCAGACGGAAAGAGACTGGGAGCGCACAAAGTCAATCATACTTGAGGAAGCAAACCGAACATTCCGGCCTGAGTTCCTCAACCGTATTGATGAGATGGCTGTCTTCCGTCCGCTGTCGCGTGATAACCTTCTGAAGATTGTTGACACTATGCTTGATGATTTGTCGCTGAGGCTCGACACAAAGGGAGTCAAAATCAGCGTGGCCAATGATGTAAAAGCCAAGATTCTGGAGAAGGGATACAAACCGAAATACGGGGCGCGTCCGTTACGCAGGGCGATACAGTCAATGTTAGAGGATAAATTATCGGACTTCATGCTTTCGGGGAAACTTCCTGAAGGCAACCCTACAATCAGCGTAAACCTCAAAGGCGAGGAGCTGACATGCGAGCTTGTGTGATACGCCGGGCATTTCATGACACGCTCCCGGTGATGGCCGGCTATATAGTGCTGGGAATGGGATTCGGAATCCTCCTCAGCGCAAAAGGCTACGGGGTATTGTGGGCTGTAGTCATGGGCATAATGATTTACTCCGGTACAATGCAGTTTGCCGCGGCGGAAATGTTCGCTGCGGGGACGGGGCTGGCTGAGACGGCAATAACGGCGTTCATGATGGGCGCGAGGCATATATTCTACGGCCTCACGATGTCGGAAAAGTACAGGAACATTCACGGCCTGAAGAAAGCCTACATGATTTTCGCCCTGACTGATGAAACGTATTCGCTTGTCTGTGAGTCAGATGATGAGGATTACTGCTTCTGGGTCTCATTGCTGGATCATTCATACTGGCTAACGGGCGGTGTAATCGGCACATTAATCGGGGAGATTCTTCCGTTTGACTCGCGTGGGATAGATTTCGTGCTGACCGCGTTATTCGTGAGCATATGCACGGAGCAATGGCTTGACGCGGAGAATCATATTCCGGCGATTATCGGGTTCGTGTCAAGCGTTGTATGCCTTGTGATATTCGGGGCGGGGAATTTCCTGATTCCGGCCATGATAATTATTGCGGTTATGCTTATTGCGCTTAGGGGGAAAATTGATGTTTGATGTTCACGCGGGATATATCGTGATAATTTCGGGGGCTGTTACGGCATTTCTGCGGTTCCTGCCGTTTTGGGCGTTCGGGAAAAAGAGGCCGGGATTCATTCTGTATCTTGGCCGTGTACTTCCTCCTGCTGTGATGGCTATGCTTTCGGTGTACTGCCTGAGAGGGACGGAGATTTTCACAGGGGCGCACGGAATCCCGGAAGCTGTAGCGTGTATTGCGGTTGTGATTCTTCACGTGTGGAAGCGTAATACCCTCCTGAGCATTACGGCAGGGACGGTAATATACATGTTCATGATACAGGCTGTATTTTCGTGAAATGGAGTCCCCGCCGGAATATGATGGGGATTTTTCACTCATCAATTCAGTATCTTTATTTTTGACAACCGCAATTTGTACGATACGTATTTCAAACTGTTCCGAACAAGATGAACTATGCACAGCTGAATGTCCGATTTGGGGAACACCCCTTTTATCGCATCTGGAAATCCTGTTAGGCCGTCCACGCAGAACACAAATACGTCTTTTACTCCTCTGTTG
>JAFYBQ010000015.1 GCA_017540085.1 Synergistaceae bacterium
ACAGTTCTGAGGGGTAGGGACAGTGTTGCAAGCATACAAAACCGCAGGATAACATTGGCGAAGGATTATTACTCTAGCGGGCGGAGGTCTGTTTCATGTTAGCAGATATAAAGCCCGCACGCCCTTGGGCGTTACAACAATGCGCTTCCTCCCCATAGCGAAAGCAAGGGGTATCCGGCGCAATTTTTTTGACAAGAAAGGAGGCATAATTATGCCTATGCAGGTAACGTTAGATGAGTTACTCGGAATACTAGTATCCCGTGTGGAAGATTTAGCTGTAGACATGGAGAGCCAGAAATCGCGCTTTAATGTGATGTTCAGGATGTTATACCGCCGTGGACTATTCACGGAGGCCGACGCATTAGACGCAATCCGAGATGAGAACAGGATACTTCTTGAGCTTGGACTGATAAAGGCCATGCCGGAAGAGGAAGCCCTGAAAGCGGCCGCCGAAAATCTCATGTTATGGATAAAGGGCGACGTACCTGAAATCCGCCGTTCAATGGAGGAGTTGCAGAAGCGGATAAAGGAAGCCGGGCAGAAGCAGAGCCAGCCGCATATAGAGACGGCACCTGCGGGAGTATTGACGGAGTTAGACCGAATAAATAACCGTTCAGGGAAGAAATTAATCCTCTAAGTCATGCGCTCATATCTTCACGGAATACTGCGGCGAAAATCCTTTGCGGCGATAGCTGATTATGTGCTGTTAGCGTTCTCGGTATACTTGGGCTATGCTCTGAGGCTGGGAATAATCATCCCTCGCTACGTAAATGATTGGCTATATGTGATGACGTTGCTACCGTTATTTTGCGTAGGCACACACACATTTTCGGGACAATACCTCATAATCTGGCCACATGCTGGTGCGGAGGATTATATCCGTTTTATATGGTCATACTTTGCGGGATTTTTCCTATTCCTCGTAATAAATGCCTTGTTGAAGATAGCAATATTCCCTAAAACGTCATTCGCTGTAACATTTCTTGCGGGATTATTCTTATGCGGAGGATTTCGTTCGTCGTGGCTGATGGCGAAATCACTGCGATTAGTGCCGAAGTCAGAGAAGGTGCCTGCGCTGATAGTTGGAGCTGGCGAGGCAGGAGCGTCCTTAGCGCGTGAACTTCTGCACAACGACACGGAGCTATACCCTGCGGGATTTGTTGACGACGACGAGGCGAAGACAGGCCGTCAAGTCTCAGGCGTGAAAGTGTTAGGGACAACGTCCGACCTTAGAGCGATAGTGCAGGACATGAGCATTCAGGTAGTGTTAATCGCAATCCCTTCAGTGTCAGGCCGAAAACGCCGTGAGATATACGGGATATTAGCTCCTCTAGGTGTGAAGGTGCGAACATTGCCGAGCCTGAGAGAGTTAGCCGGAGGGAAAATATCGGTCTCAGGATTGCGGCGTGTGAGACTTGAAGACCTCTTAGGGCGTGAGCCAGTGAAGATAGACATAGAAGCGTCGTTGAATTACGTGAAGGGTAAGCGAGTACTTATTACGGGAGCGGGAGGCTCAATAGGCAGTGAGATAGTGCGACAAGTGCTGCATAATTCGCCGTCCGAAATATTAGCGTTAGGACACGGGGAGCAGTCTATATATCTTTTGACGGAGGAACTATCGCGCCTGAATACGAATATCCCTGTATACCCAGTAATAGCGGACGTAGCCGACGCTGTAGCGATGGAGTATATATTCACGCATCACCGTCCTGATGTAGTGTTTCATGCGGCGGCGCATAAGCATGTTCCGCTGATGGAGTATTCTCCGCGAGAGGCAATGCGGGTGAACTGTCTCGGAACGCGGACGATAGCCCGATGTGCCGGGAAATATAGTGCGTCCCGAATGGTAATGATTTCGACGGACAAAGCTGTGAACCCTTCAAGCATAATGGGAGCGACAAAGCGATTGGCGGAGAAGATATTGGAGCGAGAGCAGGGGAATTATCCTGAGACGAAATACATGGCGGTGCGTTTCGGGAATGTCTTGGGCAGTCGCGGGAGTGTAATCCCGAAGTTTGAGGAACAAATAGCGTGCGGGGGGCCTGTTACTGTAACACATCCTGACATGAAGCGATATTTTATGCTAATCCCTGAAGCTGTGAGCCTAGTGATACAGGCGGGGGCATTGGGACACGGGGGGGAATTGTTTGTGCTGGACATGGGCGAGCCAGTAATAATCCGAGAGATGGCGGAATTGCTGATACGTTTATGCGGGTACGAGCCTGGAAGGGATATACAGATAGTGTATACTGGGATAAGGCCGGGAGAAAAGTTGTACGAGGAATTATTCTACGATGAGAACAGCGTCGCGGGAACTCTTCACCCTAAAATATTTGTCAGCAAAATAAAGACAGGAAGCCCCGCCAATGATGAAGATATTGATACTCTTCTCGAATACGCATTGCGTTATCCTGACGAGGCATTAATCATCCTGAAGCGGCTTGTCCCGGAGTTCACTCACTCTTGAGCCGTCTATTGATTTCGTCAAATTCTGTCCGCAGTGAATTACCCTGAAATATTTTCAGCTCCGGCATGGACAGTTTCATAACCGCGTCAAGAGTACTCAGCCCGGAATGAATAAGCCCCTGCAATTCGCCGGAACTCCGCACCGTCCTGTAAGTATTCTCTGCTAAATCGCGGTTAAGCCTGAGAGATTTTACGCTGTTGATGAGTGTATTTCTCTGAGCGGCGAGAAATTTTGCGTAGAGTTTTGCGGCCTGAATAGTATTATCGTTAGACTTTGCATTGAGAGCGAACGCTTTGCGCTGTGAAGACGTATATAGTTTGCTGTTACTTTTAGTGATAGCGTCCTTTCTGAGAGTTTCAGCCTCATTGATTATGGCGGTAAGTTTCGGCCTGTACTCGGTATCAATTTTCCCTGCTAACTGTTCCTGCGTGAGAATGAGAATGTCATTGAGTACGAGATACATACCTGCGTAACGTTTTGTGATGTCCTGAGTATTGCTATCCTGCTGAGAGAGTTCCTCAAGTTTTGTTACTACGGCTTTGACGTTCTCGAAAATGACGGTGTTGTGAATGATGTCATCTCCTGTAGCTGAGTTAATGAGGATGTCGGCTTGTTCGGGTGTTAATGTTATGCCTATGTGAGAAAGCTCATCTGCGACGCGTGAATTAATCCCTTCCATGTCAGTCTCAGCCTGAGAAATTTCCTTTTCCGCCTGAGAAATTTTCGCGTCAATCTTTGATTTAGTGTCGCGCCAGAACAGATAGCTTTTATCGGGGGCGTTTATGCGATTGTTGCGGAGGGTATCAAGCTCCCTGCGAAGGTCAGTAATTCTCGCCCTAAGCCTGAGAGCGTCCGCCCTAGCGTTACCAGTCTCGCCGTCAGAGAGTATCACCAAAGCCCTGTCGAGAAGCTCATCAATCTTCTTGCCGTTGCTGATTTTGTCTTCCCCGAACCATGACGAATCGGGCAAAGTTTCCTGTTTGTCTCTGAGTGATAGAGCCTCGCCGAGATTGTCCGAGAGCCTGTCCCATTTTCCTGCGATGTTTTCCGGGAGATTATCCCCCTGCGTAGTGCTGTCATCCGAGAACCATCCCGCGAAATACTCTGCTGTATCATTCCACAGCCCTGTGGCGAAGTTGCTCACGTCGTCCCAACCGAAAGCGTAAGCCCCCGAAACATTCAGCGATAATATCATCATGGCCGCTATAAATTTCCTCATCTCATATCAACCTCCTGCGCTTAATGGTGAACTACCCCCCCTTACGGTTACGGGGGCTTCCTAATTCTACGAGGTCAGCGTTGCAACATTTCTGTCTCCGTCTTGCCGTAGGAACGCAGTACGTCCTCTCCAAAGGCGGGGTTAAAAGTTTCCTGCGTCCCACAGGTATGTTTTTTCGCAAGCAATATCATATTTCGTGCCGCATGTACATCTCGGTCTTCTCTATATCCGCATGGGCATTCATATACCCTGTCGGCTAACGTTATGTCCTTCTTGAGTTTTCCGCATACTGGACAATATTTCGTGGTCGGCTCTCCTGAGGACAAGACTGTTACTCGCTCATTCCTTATCAGTTTCGCTTTCACTTGTCCTAATACTGAGTGTTGCACTGTCCTTCCGAACAAGCCTTTATGCCAACCTTTAAGATTTTCATTCTGCATATATACATGCTCATGCTCTAAAAGCTCATGCACAATTTTATTTGCAACATCTTTTTTGCAGCTCGTTAATCTTTGATATGCACTGTGTAACAATTTTCGGGCTTTGTCCGACCCCGGAACGGGTGCGCCCGCGCAATTGCTTGAACTCTTCTTCCGCCGAGCTATTAACCGCTGGCATTTCTTTATTCGTTCACTTTCTCCAATCAGCACTTTATATTTTTTCCCCTCAGATGTCGTTATTGTCGTCTTAATGCCCATATCTATGCCGATTTCCGGCTTATATTTCTTCGTCTCACCTCCCTTATTCTGGTATGTTGTTATTGCTAGATAGTATCCATCAGGCAGATTTAACAGTTTAGCGTTTGCAAACTCTATATCAGGTATATTCCAGAATTGATTTGCCCCTTTAATTCGTATACGTTCCTTGAAA